>CAMBLS010000103.1 GCA_945868485.1 uncultured Lachnospiraceae bacterium
ACTGGTAGTATGAGTAATTTCATATGAATTATGACCTTAGTTTTCTTAAATTCCTTTGGTAAAAAAGGGAAGAAAAATTTCACTGTCTGGTTTCTTTTCAAAGGTAACCTTTTCTCTGGTTACAGGATGAATAAACTCCAATTTATAAGCACATAAAGCCACACCTCGACAACCTATCTGCTGACTCAAATCTTTTGATTGACAATTTCCGTATTTGCTGTCCCCAAGGAGCGGCATCCCCGCATGCGACATTTGTACTCTAATCTGATGATGCCTTCCAGTAATCAGCTCTATTTCCATAAGAGAGATTTCATGCGATTCTGAAAGACTCTCTCCATATGCCATCAACGTTTTGATCAGCCTGTAGTCTAAAACTGCCTTTTTGGCATTAGGAAAATCTGCCTTCACAATTTGTGACTGATTAGTTTTACCATCTTTATAAAGATAATCCTCCAATCTGTCCAATTCCTTCGCAGGTGCTCCATAAATTACTGCATAATAATATTTCTGCATTTGTCCGTTGGTAACCTGCCTGCTAAGTTCAGCAGCAGCCTGCTTCGTCCTGGCAAACACCAAAATTCCTGAAACCGGCTGATCCAATCTGTGTACGACTCCAAGATATGGCACATCGTTACTCTTGTGCTCAGGTTTTTTAGCTAGATAATTCTTGAGCTCACTTACCATGTCCTGCTGCCCCAGCCTGGCTGTCTGCGTAGCAATCCCCGCAGGCTTGTATACTACGATTATATGATCATCCTCAAAAATAATATTTTTCAAAATTACCTTTCCCCTCAACAAGTAAATAACATTTACACCTTAAAGCGGTATCCCACTCCCCAAATGGTTTCAATATATTGAGGCTTTGCTGAATCATACTCAATCTTTTCACGAATTTTCTTAATATGCACAGTTACTGTTGCAATGTCCCCAATGGAATCCATATCCCAAATTTCCCTGAACAGCTCTTCCTTTGTATATACGTGATTAGGATGCTCTGCTAAAAATGTAAGCAAATCAAATTCTTTACCTGTAAAAGCCTTTTCAACACCATCGACCATAACCCTTCTGGCAGTCTTATCAATACGGATTCCACGAATTTCAATAATATCATTATTCTTCTGGCTGGAACCTACAAGTCTGTCATATCTTGCCATGTGTGCTTTTACTCTTGCAACTAATTCACTGGGACTAAAAGGCTTTGTCATGTAATCATCTGCTCCTAACCCCAGGCCTCTGATCTTATCAATATCATCTTTCTTGGCTGAAACCATGATAATGGGAATATTTTTTTCTTCCCTAATATGTTTGCATATTTCAAAACCATCCATACCTGGGAGCATCAGATCCAGCACAATCAAATCAAATTCCTCTGACATAGCTGTCTGCAGCCCTTCTTCTCCATCGTTTCTGATTTCTACTTCAAACCCGCTAAGCTCCAAATAATCCTTCTCAAGATCTGCAATCGCTTCTTCATCTTCAATAATTAAAATTCTACTCATTTCAATTTCCTCCAATTTATTTTTCACCTATTATTCCATTTCCTGATATTTACGAATCACAAAATGCATACAGGTTCCTTCTCCTTCTTTGCTGGTTGCCCAGATATATCCACCGTGATCTTCAACAATCTTCTTTACAATAGAAAGTCCTATTCCGCTTCCTCCCTGAGCAGAATTTCTGGAAGCATCAGTTCTATAAAATCGTTCAAATATCTTAGACAAATCCTTCGCTGCAATTCCTTTACCATTGTCCTCTATTTCAACCCGAATGGAGTCAATTTCATCCAGAATTCGGATATCAATTTCCCCTTTCGTCTTGTCAAGATATTTAATACTGTTTCCAATAATATTATTAATGACTCTTTTCAACTGCTCAGGATCTGCGATAATCACTGTATCCGGTGCTACCAGATTTGAGTAATTTAGTTCTATGTTCTTTGATTCCAGATCCAGCCCAACCTCTTCAATACAATCACCAAAGTATTCTGATACATTAATTTTATGGAAATGATAGGGGATTCTGTTAGAATCAATTCCAGAATAAACAGTAAGTTCATTAATCAGCCTGTCCATATCATTCGCTTTATTATAAATCGTTCTGATATACTTATCCATCTTTTCCGGAGTGTCTGCCACGCCGTCCATAATACCTTCTACATATCCCTTAATTGCAGTAATCGGCGTCTTTAAGTCATGGGATATATTGCTGACCAATTCTTTGTTCTGCTTTTCTGCCAGAATTTTTTCGTCGGTGGACTCTTTTAATCTTAGTCGCATGTCCTCATAATTTCGATACAGCTCTCCAATCTCCCCATCGTCATTATCCGGCAGCATATATTCCAAATTCCCCTCTGCAATATTCTGCATCGCTATGTTCAGCTGATTAATAGGTGCAAATACACCTCTGCTTATCCAGTTCGTAAGAAAGAAGCTGGTTATAATCAGTATCACCATGATGGCAATTGCCATATCTACAAACAACTTTCTCGATAACATGGAATTAACTCTGGTAATTATGAAAAAACTTCCCTCACTGCCATCCATAAAATAGAAGTCCATCTGGCTTACCAGTTTTTTCATATCATCATAGTAAAAACTCTGGTCCAATTTCTGACTGACCATCTCTTTTTGAAAATCGGGCAGCTTATCAAAGATCTGTTTTGCTGCGACTTCATTACCTGTATAATACAGCCGATTCTGCTTGCGGACAATAATATAGGATGACCTGTTCTCTACTTCTTTATTAATTTCAGAAAGGGTTTCCCGATCTTCTAATTTAGAGGGATTACTTTCCAGCATATTCTTTATCTGAAGAAAAATCTCGTCAGATATCATTCGAGAAGCCTGCGTTGGATCAATTAATACATTATAATCATTAATCTGTAATCCATATTCTTCCTGCTCTCTGACCAGATAACCTCCTATAAATAAAAAAGCTGTACAGGCAAGCACTAACGGCAACAGAATCATTGTCAGGAATGTAATAATTAATTTTGTTTTGAATTTCATATTCTACATCAACGCCTTTTCCTTTTACCCTGTATTTATACAAATTATAACATAGGATATAAATTACTTGTTATAAAAGAATAATACAAACTATAAAAAATTTATAAAATGCTATTGACTTTCACTGAAAAAATATTATAATAAAAACAGTAACGATTACTGTTTTTAAAACCAGAAAGGAATATGTATGAATCTAAAGCACAGTAAACAGCGGGATTCTATTATTGCATTTCTGGCCGCTAGAAAGGATCACCCTACTGCGGACGTTGTCTATATGAATGTTCGTCAGACTTTTCCCAATATTAGTTTGGGAACTGTATACCGGAATTTAACGCTTCTTGCCGATATTGGTGAGATTGCAAGAATCCGGGTAGGTGATGGTGTTGATCATTTTGATTATGATACTTCACCCCATTATCACTTTATCTGCTCTGAATGCGGAGATGTGTCTGATATGAACATGACTGTTACAGAACAGATAACAGAGACCGCCAAAAAAGATTTTGACGGCGAAATCCAAGGACATGTGACCTATTTTTATGGCCGCTGTAATAATTGCACAAGGAAACTACAAAACTAAAAACAAAAAAGAAAAGGAGAAATAATTATGAAATTTGTATGTCAAGTATGTGGTTATGTTCATGAAGGAGATGCTGCACCTGAAAAGTGCCCTGTTTGTAACGCTCCTGCAGAAAAGTTTACTGCTCAGGGTGCAGAAAAGGTATGGGCTGCTGAACACGTAGTAGGTGTTGCTCAGGGTGTAAGCGAAGACATCATGGCAGATTTGAGAGCAAACTTTAACGGTGAATGTACAGAAGTTGGTATGTATCTTGCAATGGCAAGAGTTGCTCACAGAGAAGGATATCCTGAAATTGGTTTATATTGGGAAAAAGCTGCTTACGAAGAAGCAGAGCATGCTGCTAAATTCGCTGAGTTATTAGGTGAAGTAGTAACAGATTCCACCAAGAAGAACCTTGAAATGAGAGTTGAAGCTGAAAACGGCGCTACCGCTGGTAAATTTGACCTTGCAAAGAGAGCTAAAGCAGCTAACCTTGACGCAATCCATGATACCGTTCATGAAATGGCAAGAGATGAAGCTAGACATGGTAAAGCATTTGAAGGTCTGCTTAAGAGATACTTTGGCTAGAAAATATAATTAACTTACGAATGGAGCTTAAAATTATGCAAAAATATTTTTGTAATCCCTGTGGCTACACTTATGATCCGGCAATAGGCGATCCTGAACATGGTATCAAGCCCGGTACTGCTTTTGAGGATATCCCTGATGATTGGGTTTGCCCTGTATGTGGCATTGACAAGAGTATGTTCCAGCCATGCATTAACAATTATAATTAATTTTTTGCATATCTCCTAATCGGAAGTATACAAAAGATAATTAGTCAAATTAAGGGTATGTCGGAAAACCGACATACCCTTTTTAACATTCTGCCCATTCATTTTTTATTCCAATGTATAGCTGTTCAAATATTTTTCCTGCTCAGGAGTGAGCACATCAATTTCTTTTCCTAAAAACGCAAGCTTTCTTCTTGCAACATCTTGATCCACTTCCCTAGGAACATCAATCAATTTTTCTTTTAAATCACTGCCGTGTTCTACCAAATATTTTGCTGATAGTGCCTGAATAGCAAAGCTCATGTCCATAATTTCAGCAGGATGTCCATCACCAGCTGCAAGATTTACAAGCCTTCCCTCTGCTAAAACGAATATCCACTGACCTGTAGGCAGCTTATAACCCATGATATTCTTTCTCTGTTCTCTGGTTTCCACTGCGATTTCCCGAAGTCTTGCCATATCAATTTCACAGTCGAAGTGACCTGCATTACATAAAATTGCACCATCCTTCATCACCTTGAAATCTTCTTCATCAATCACCTTATCGCAGCCTGTAACGGTTACAAAGAAATCACCAACCTTAGCAGCTTCATTCATAGGCATAACCTCGAAGCCGTCCATCACAGCTTCAATCGCCTTAATAGGGTCAATTTCCGTTACAATGACTCTTGCACCGAGTCCCTTTGCTCTCATGGCAGTTCCCTTACCGCACCATCCATATCCGGCTACTACCACTCTCTTTCCCGCTACAATCAAATTGGTAGTACGATTAATACCATCCCATACTGACTGGCCTGTTCCGTAACGGTTATCAAATAAATGCTTGCAGTCTGCATTGTTTACACGAACCATGGGGAATTTCAATTCCCCTGCCTTGTTCATCGCTTCCAGCCGGATAATACCGGTAGTAGTCTCCTCACATCCGCCAATGATATTGGGAATTAATTCCGGCATCTGGGTATGAACCATATTTACCAGATCACCACCATCATCAATAATAATATTAGGACCAGCTTCAAGAACATGACGGATATGAGTATGATATTCCTCCGGTGTACAGTCATACCACGCATGAACCTCAAGTCCGGCTTTTACCAATGCTGCTGCCACATCATCCTGTGTAGAAAGTGGATTAGAACCGGTTACATACATTTCTGCGCCGCCTGCCTTCAACACCAGACAAAGGTATGCGGTCTTCGCCTCCAAATGCACAGACAATGCAATTTTCTTTCCTGCAAATGGCTTAGTCTTGGAAAATTCCTCCTCCAAAGTGCGGAGCAGATCACAATTTCTCTTTACCCACTCAATTTTGCGCTCGCCGGATTCGGCTAAATTAATGTCTCTGATTTCACTGTTCATTTTCTTTCCTCCACTTTTTTTCAAGTCCCATACGGGTTATGATTTCATTGATCTTACTGTATACCAGCTCCTCATCCAGTGTAAGCACCTTACGGTTTTCCATAGTAATTCTACCATCAATAATAACCGTTTCTACCTCTGAACCGTTAGCAGAATAAGAAAGTCCCGCAATCAGGTTATTTCTGGGGGTAAGGGAGGGAGTATTTAAGTTAAGAATTGCAATATCTGCTTTCTTCCCTGCTTCCAGTGAACCTGTTTCCTTTTCAAGTCCAAGCGCCCTTGCGCCGTTGATGGTTGCGATCCGAAATCCCTCTCTTGCACTGACACATTGAGGTGTCTTTTGAACCCCTTTATGAATCAAGGTTAAAAGACTTAACTCATGAAACATATTCAAACTGTTATTGCTGGCAGCCCCATCGGTTCCCAGACACACATTAATCCCCTTTTCCAGCATTGCCGGAACTGGAGCAAAGCCGTTTCCTAGCTTCATATTGCTGGCAGGATTGGTCACTACGCTGACATTTTTATTCTTAAGAATTTCCATGTCACTCTCAGTAATCTGTACGCAGTGTGCTGCAATTGCCGGAACATCAAAAAGTCCGTTCCTGTCAGCCATTTCAATGGGAGAACATCCATATTTTTCCTTAATCTGCTGTATCTCACTTTCACTTTCCGAAAGATGCACATGAATTCCCATATGATTTTTCTTAGCTTCTTCTGACACAATACGCATAAAACCGTCATCACAGGTATAAGGTGCATGGGGTCCTAACAAGAAGGTAAGTCTGTCACAATCTGCCGCTGCGTCCCTCTCCTCATAGGCCTGCCTTAATCTCATCTGCCCTGCTTCATCATTTCCGCTGCCCACCAGTCCACGGCAAATGACGGCACGCATGCCAGATTCTTTTACTGCTCTTGTCGTCTGATGGATGTTCATCTGCATATCGTTAAAGCAGGTAGTGCCGCTTTTCATCATCTCAATAATGGCAAGACAGGCACCCCAGTAGGTATCTTCATCTGTCATCTTCTGCTCAATTGGATCAATAGTTCCAAATAGCCAGTCCATAAAGCTTAAATCATCTGCCACATTTCTCATAAAGGACATATAGGAGTGGGTGTGACAGTTAATCAGACCAGGGATTGCCAGCCTGTCTTTTCCGTCAATAATCTTATCTGCCACAAAACCTTCCGGCTTCGTTCCAATTGACGCAATCCTGCTGCCTTCAATATAAATATTTGTTTCTTTAACAACATCCTTTTCATCTTCCGGCAGGATTGCCAGAATGCTTTTCAATAAAATCCCCATAAACACTCCATTTCCATATTACTATAAATTAACAATATTCCTGTTCTCTCCTTTAAGGAAAGCTTCGATATTTTTGCAGGTTTCAGAAACACAACGATTTCTGGCTTCTGTACTTGCCCACGCAAGATGAGGTGTAATGATTAGCTTACCACTGTCCATAATCTCACTTAAAGGATTACTTGACTTCATTGGCTCTGTACTGGTAACATCCAATCCCGCACCAGCAATCAGATTTTCTGTTAAAGCAGTATATAAATCTGCATCATTTACCACAGGTCCCCTTGCTACATTGATTAGGATTGCACTTTTCTTCATCTTTTTCAGCGCATCCAGATTGATTAAGCCCCTGGTTTTATCGCTTAATGGACAGTGTAGGGATAAGAAATCTGATTCCTTCAGAAGTGTATCAAAATCTACTCTTTCATATTCTGTACAGGTACTGTTTCCAGATGCGGAATAGAAAATTACCTTGCATCCAAATGCTTTCGCAATTTCTGCCACCTTTTTTCCGATATTACCCATACCTACAATACCCCAGGTTTTTCCTGCAAGCTCAGTAAAAGGAAGATCAAAATTTGAAAAACGTTCCTGCGCAGCATATGTGCCAGATTTCACATAATCATCATAATGGCGAAGCTTTTCAAGTACATAAAGGCACAATGCAAAGGTATGCTGTGCTACTGCATCAGTAGAATAGCCCACTATGTTGGCCACCTTAATTCCTCTGCTTTTACAATAATTGAGGTCAACATTGTCATAACCTGTGGCAAATTCACAGATCAGCTTTACATCATGTGCGTCCTTTAATGTTTCTTCATTTAAAGGAGCCTTGTTGGCAATAATAATTTCTGCATCCTTTATCTTTTCTTTCACATCCAAGGCAGTGGTATTTGGATAAGCCGTTGCCTCTCCCAATTTTTCAATTCCCTCCATTGAAACATCCAGACCCACGCTGTTTCTTTCCAAAATTACAATCTTCATTTGTTTCTGATCTCCTTGTTTTCATTACTTTATGATTAAAATCAGTCAAGCTATATTATACATAATTCAATTAACTTTGAACAGACCCTTTCATTCTTATAAGCAACAAATACAGAGGCTTACCAAGCACCAGCATTAATATAAAATTGCATACTCCGTGCCATACATCCCATGGAAGTCCGCTGATCCAATAGGTAAGTGCATAGGAAAGATTAATTGGGATGTAAACTATTGCAAACAGAGAACCAAAAATCAACCCAAAACACCCTGATACAATTGCCCAAACCAAAAATTCTTCTTTTATCAGTTTTTTCAAAATAAGCGTAATCAGACAAAGAAGCGGCCACACATATAAATAGCTGAACCACCATGTTCCAAATCCCCACTGAATCAGCTCAAACAGGTTAAAAACAGTAACTGTTAAAAAGGTTTCTTTTCCAAACACCAGCGTGTAGAGAATTACCAGAAGAGAGACTAACTCCACATTCGGCAGGAATTCAAGTGCCACTTTAGACACATAAAGGATAGCACTTAAAAGTGCTATCCTTGTACTCGGAGATATCGACATGCTTTTCCATAGGTAAACATACCATCACGGCA
>CAMBLS010000104.1 GCA_945868485.1 uncultured Lachnospiraceae bacterium
TCCTGTAGAGATTCTTGGACTTTCTGATGTTCCCAGTGCAGGTGAAGTATTTATTGCACATGAGAATGATAAGACAGCAAAATCTTATGCAGAGACCTATCTGGCACAGAACAAGGAAAAGATGCTGGAAGAAACCAAGGCAAAGATGTCGCTTGATGATCTCTTTACCAAGATTCAGGCAGGTAATTTAAAGGAATTGAACATTATTGTAAAGGCAGATGTACAGGGTAGCGTGGAAGCTGTTAAGCAAAGTCTTATGAAGCTTTCCAATGAGGAAGTAGTGGTTAAGTGCATCCACGGTGGTGTAGGTGCCATTAATGAATCTGATGTATCCCTTGCTTCTGCATCATCTGCAATTATTATTGGATTTAATGTCCGCCCTGACGCAATGGCAAAGACCATTGCGGAAAGAGAAGGGGTTGACATCAGGCTCTACAGGGTTATCTATCAGGCAATTGAGGATATTGAAGCAGCTATGAAGGGTATGCTTGATCCCGTATTTGAAGAAAAGGTAATTGGTCATGCCGAGGTGCGTCAGATCTTTAAGGCTTCAGCAGTTGGTAATATTGCAGGCTCTTATATTCTTGACGGTGTATTCCAGAGAGACTGCAAGGTTCGCATTACCAGAGAAGGTGACCAGATTTATGAAGGAGCGCTTGCTTCCTTAAAACGATTTAAGGATGATGTGAAAGAGGTTAAGGCAGGATTTGAATGCGGTCTTGTGTTTGATGGCTTTGACCAGATGCAGGAGCTTGACATTGTAGAAGCTTACATTATGGTGGAGGTTCCCAGGTGAGAAAAAACAGTATGAAAAATACTCGTATTAACGGGGAAGTGCAAAGAGCGTTGGCTGAAATCATACGAGGCGATCTGAAGGATCCCAGAATCAGTCCGCTTACCTCAGTGGTTTCTGTAGAGGTTGCACCTGATTTGAAAACCTGTAAAGCATGGATTAGTGTATATGGAGATGAGACAGTTCAAAAGGATACCATCGAAGGACTAAAAAGTGCGGAAGGATATATCCGAAAAGAACTGGCAAGAAGTGTAAATTTGCGGAATACGCCGGAAATTCGCTTTATTGTGGACCAGTCGATTGCCTACGGGGTAAAGATGTCTAAGTTGATTGATGAGGTAAATCACAGCAAGGACGAGTAGAAATCGGAGATTATGCGTATGAATATATTGGAAGAGGTAAAAGATGCCGGAACCATTGGGATTAGTGGACACATCAGACCTGATGGTGACTGCATCGGTTCCGCCATGGGGCTTTATCTGTATTTGAAAAAGGTATGCCCTATGGCAAGGATAGAGATTATGCTGGAAAAACCGGCAGATATTTTTAACTGCATTAAGGGTGTAGATGAGATACATACGGACTTTACCACTGAAATTGATTCTTTTGACGTATTTATTGTTGTAGATGCAGCAAAAGACAGAACGGGTGAAGCCGAGAAGTATTTTGATCAGGCTAAGAAAACGATTAATATAGACCATCATGTCAGCAACAGCGGTTGTGGGGATGTGAATTATATTGTGCCCGGAGCAAGTTCTGCCAGCGAATTGGTATATCAGGTTATGGGGGACAGGACGCAGATAGATGAAGAAATTGCAAAAGCACTTTATATTGGTATTATTCATGATACCGGAGTATTGCAATACTCCAATACTGCACCCTCTACGTTAAAAGTGGTGGCAGAATTGATTTCTTATGGATTTGATTTTTCCAGACTGATTGATGAAACCTTTTATGAAAAGACCTATGTCCAGAATCAGATTTTGGGCAGAGCACTTTTAGAAAGTATTCTTTTTATGAATGGGAAATGCATTGTAAGTGTGGTAGATAAGAAAACCATGGGCTTTTATCAGGTGGATTCCCATGATCTGGAGGGAATTGTAAGTCAGCTGAGAAATACCAAGGGAGTGGAGTGTGCAATCTTCATGTATCAAATTGATACCCTTGAGTACAAGGTAAGTCTTAGATCAAATGGAAAGGTGGACGTAGCGAAGGTGGCAGCGTTCTTTGGCGGAGGCGGACATGTAAGAGCAGCAGGAGTTACCATGCAGGGAACGTTCTATGACATTGTTAATAATCTGTCAGATCAGATTGCGATACAGCTGGAAGGATAATCATGTACCACGGAATTATTAATGTATATAAAGAAGCAGGCTTTACCTCCCATGATGTGGTGGCAAAGCTGAGAGGCATTTGTAAACAGAAAAAAATCGGACACACAGGAACCCTTGACCCGGATGCGGTGGGGGTTCTTCCTGTATGTCTTGGAAACGGCACGAGACTCTGTGATATGCTAACTGACAGAACCAAGGAATATGTTGCCAGACTCAGACTGGGGATTGTGACAGATACGCAGGATGCATCAGGAACAATACTTAGGGAAAGTAAAGTGGAGGTATCCCCGGAAGAAGTGAGGAGGGTGATTGCCTCTTTTGTGGGGGATTCCATGCAGGTTCCACCCATGTATTCTGCACTTAAGGTAAACGGACAAAAGCTTTATGAACTGGCAAGGCAGGGCAGGGAAGTGGAGAGGGAGGCAAGACCCGTCAGTATTTATGCACTGGAGATTTTAGAAGAAGCATATCCTGAATATACGATCAGGGTAGAATGCTCAAAGGGAACCTATATCAGGACACTTTGCCATGATATAGGACAGAAGCTGGGCTGCGGTGGCATAATGGTACATCTTGAAAGAACCAGAGTGGGTGAATTTGAAATTGGACAGGCATATACGCTGGAACAGTTGCAGATACTGTCAGATAAGGGACAGCTTGATGGGGTGGTTGTTCCGGTAGAAAAGATGTTTGACAGCCTTCCGGCTTTGAGGGTAAAAAGTGGTGCCATGAAGGCTTTAAAAAATGGTAATCCCTTGAAAGCGGCAGAGCTTGAAACGGAGGAGGAAAATACACTGTCTGACGAAATAGCAGATGGCAGTCAAAATCGTATCTACGGAAACGGGCATATTTTTTATGGAGTGTATGAATATCGGAAAGAAAGAGGGCTGTTTTATCCGGTAAAAATGTTTTTGCCCGAACAAAACTGTAAGGATTGAAAGCAATAGATGATGAAAATAATTCATGATACAACAGAATTTCAGATAGAACAGAAATCGGCCATTGCAATCGGTAAGTTTGATGGAATACACGAAGGGCATAGGGAACTGCTTTGCCACGTTTTAGAGCAGAAGCAGCGGGGAATGCAGGCTGTAGTTTTTACCTTTCATCCATCGGCAGCCACTTTTTTTGGACAGGTATCCGGAGCAGAACTGACCACCAGATATGAGAAAAGAAAGCTGTTTCAGGAAATGGGAATTGATGTTCTGGTTGAATTTCCTTTAAATAAAGATACGGCAGCCATGTCACCGGAAGCGTTTGTAAAGGATATTCTTGTGCATCAGATGAACGCAGGATATATTGCAGCCGGTGCAGATTTGTCCTTTGGATATCGGGGACAGGGAGATAAGGAATTATTAATAAGTCTGTCAATGACTTATAATTACCAAGTGCAGATTATAGATAAAGTGTATTTTCAGGAGCGGGAAATCAGTTCAACCTATGTGAGAGAAGAAGTGGAAAAGGGAAATATGGAGAAGACAGCCAGGCTTCTGGGAAGATACTACAGTTTTGAGGGAAAGGTGGAGGAAGGAAACCGCCTTGGCAGAAGAATGGGGATGCCTACATTAAACCTCTATCCTAATCGGGAAAAGCTTTTGCCACCATGGGGTGTTTACTTCTCAAGAGTACGGTTTGAAGGTGGCACTTATCCTGGAATTACGAATATAGGACGGAAACCTACAGTAAATGCATCGGATACCATCAGCGTGGAAACTTACCTGTATGATTTCGACAAAGATATGTACGGGAAAGAAATTGTTACAGAGTTGTTGCAGTTTAAACGTCCAGAGCAAAAGTTTAAGGATGTGCAGGAATTGAAGAAGCAGATGGAAAAGGACATCCTTGAAGGTCAGCAGTTTCATGTAAACTGTAAAGAGAAATATATGGAAGAATTTCCCGATGAAAAAGAAGCCGTCAGGTTTGACACTTTTTAAGATGCTTGTTATAATGACGTTGTTATTGTTTGTAACAAATCTGTAACAATTTTGGAGGTCAAGCTTGAAAAAACAAATGATTTATGCGGTTTCTGTACTTGCAACCGTTTTAATACTAGGAAATCCAATTGATGTGAAGGCTGTCGGAACAAAGGATATGAAGACCTATGGCAGTGATGAACAGACGGCTCAGATTCTGACGGCAGGAGTAGGTAACCTGTTTTATTCTGAATTGACAGCAACCGATTATAAAGATATTGCCGAAAAGGCAAAGGGTGCATTATGGGGATACACCCATCTTGGCATTTGCAATGTGGAAGAAAATAATCTGAACATCAGGCAGGAGCCTGATGAGTCAGGGAAGCTGGTAGGAAAGCTTCCGAAAAATGCGGCATGTGAAATTGAAAAAAGTGAGAATGGATGGGCATATATTAAATCAGGAAAAGTAGAAGGTTATGTGAAGGAAGAATATTTGCTGACCGGTTTTGAAGCAAAAAAGAAAGGTGAAGAGCTTGCTACTGCCATGGCCATAGCAACCACAGATGGTCTTAATATCAGAGAATTGCCGAATACGGATGCAGAGGTTGTTACGCAGGTGGCAGAGGGAGAAAGCCTTGATGTGGTAGAAATACAGGATGACGGTTGGGTCAAGGTATATCTGGATGACGAGGAAGTGTATGTCTCTGCCGATTATGTGGAAATTAAATCGGATCTTGAAACGGCAATTACCATGACAGAGCTTCTATACGGACAGGGCGTTTCTGATGTGCGTGTTGATTTATGCCAATATGCCAAGCAGTTTCTTGGAAACCCGTATGTATGGGGAGGGACAAGCCTTACAAAGGGAGCAGATTGTTCCGGCTTTGTACTTAGTATATTTAAAAAGTATGGGGTTTCCCTGCCTCATTCCTCTGTGGCTCAGGCAAATTACGGAACGAAGATCAGTGCATCAGAGCTTCAGCCTGGTGACCTGGTATTTTATGCAAAGGGTGGCAGGATTAATCATGTTGCCATCTATATCGGCAGTGGTCAGGTAATCCATGCAAGCAGTCCTAAAACGGGAATTAAGATTTCCAATTACAATTACAGAACACCCTATAAGATGGTGAGAATTCTTCAGGACTAAACAAAAAAATCTTTACACATAAAAAGAGTTGTGATATTATAAGACAGTGTGAATTTAGCCGTTGCTCAGAGTTTAGGACACTCCGACCGATTCTTGGCATCAGGCGTTTGAAAAATAAGGAGGAAATACAATGATTTCTAAAGAAAAGAAAACAGCTATCATGAAAGAATATGCAAGATGTGAGGGTGATACAGGTTCACCTGAAGTACAGATTGCAGTGTTATCAGCAAGAATTCAGGAACTTACAGAACATCTGAAAGAGCATCCCAAGGATAATCATTCCAGAAGAGGTATGTTCAAGATGGTTGGTCAGAGACGTGGTCTTCTCAATTATCTTAAGGAAAAGGATATTGAAAGATATCGTGCTTTGATTGAGAAACTGGGACTTAGAAAGTAAAAACGGCAGTTTTAAGGCGGAGCATACCGAAGCATTCGGACCTCCGCCTTTTTAATTTAGCTGCTTTGTATGTGCAACGCAGCCGGTAAGATAAGAAAAGGAGAGAGAATATGTACAAGACGTTTTCAATGGAACTTGCAGGCCATACGCTCAGTGTTGATATAAACCGAGTAGGCAAGCAGGCAAATGGATGCGCATTTATGCATTATGGTGATACTACTGTATTATCTACTGCAACCGCATCAGACAAGCCCAGGGAGGGAATTGATTTCTTCCCTTTAAGTGTAGAATATGAAGAAAAGCTCTACGCAGTAGGGAAGATTCCCGGCGGCTTTAATAAGAGAGAAGGAAAGGCTTCTGAAAATGCAATCCTTACAAGCCGTGTAATTGACAGACCTATGCGTCCTTTGTTCCCTAAGGACTATAGAAATGATGTAACATTAAATAATATGGTTATGAGTGTTGATCCGCAGTGTCGTCCTGAATTGGTTGCCATGCTTGGTGCAGCAATTGCAACCTGTATTTCTGATATTCCTTTTGATGGACCATGCGCAATGACACAGATGGGAATGGTTGATGGTGAGTTTGTAGTAAATCCTTCTCAGGAACAGTGGAAGAACGGAGATCTCAATCTGACGGTTGCTTCTACAAGGGAAAAGGTTATTATGATTGAAGCAGGTGCCAACGAGATTCCTGAAGACAAGATGATTGAAGCAATCTATAAGGCACATGAAATTAACCAGACTATTATTGCATTCATCGACCAGATTGTAGCAGAGGTTGGTAAGCCAAAGCATGAATATACCAGCTGTGCAGTTCCTGAGGAGCTGTTTGCTGCAATAAAGGAAATCGTACCTCCCGCTGAGATGGAAGAAGCTGTATTTACAGATGAAAAGCAGGTGCGAGAAGAAAACATTAAGAACATTACAGAAAAGTTAGAAGAAGCATTTGCAGAAAATGAGGAATGGCTTGCAGTACTGGGAGAAGCAATTTACCAGTACGAAAAGAAGACTGTCCGCAAAATGATCTTAAAGGATCACAAGCGTCCTGATGGTCGTGAGATTACTCAGATCCGTCCTCTGGCAGCAGAAGTAGATATTATTCCCAGGGTACATGGTTCTGCAATGTTTACCCGTGGACAGACTCAGATTTGTAATGTATGCACACTGGCGCCTTTGTCTGAGCAGCAGAAGATTGATGGTCTTGATGAGAATGAGGTAAGTAAGCGTTACATGCATCACTATAATTTCCCTTCCTACTCTGTAGGCGAAACAAAGCCTTCCAGAGGTCCCGGAAGAAGAGAAATTGGTCACGGTGCACTGGCAGAGAGAGCGTTGATTCCGGTACTTCCCTCTGAAGAGGAATTCCCTTATGCAATCCGTACGGTTTCCGAAACCTTTGAATCCAATGGTTCTACCTCCATGGCGTCCACCTGTGCATCCTGTATGTCACTGATGGCAGCCGGTGTTCCCATTAAGAAGATGGTTGCAGGTATTTCCTGCGGTCTGGTTACAGGGGAAACAGACGATGATTTCGTACTCCTTACCGATATCCAGGGATTAGAGGACTTTTTCGGGGATATGGACTTTAAGGTAACCGGTACAACAGAAGGTATTACAGCAATTCAGATGGATATTAAGATTCACGGTCTTACAAGACCTATCGTAGAAGGAGCCATTGCAAGATGCCGTGAGGCAAGATTGTTCATCATGGACAACTGTATGAAGAAGGCAATTGCAGAGCCCAGACCAGAGGTTGGACCTTATGCACCTAAGATTATCTCTATTCAGATTGATCCTGAAAAGATTGGTGATGTAGTTGGACAGCGCGGTAAAACCATTAATGAGATTATTGCACGTACCGGTGTTAAGATTGACATTACCGATGATGGTAATGTATCTGTATGCGGTACTGATGCGGCAATGATGGAAAAGGCAGTGGAATATATTAAGACCATCGTGACCGATTATCAGGAAGGACAGATTTTCCAGGGAGTTGTGGTTAGTATCAAGGAATTTGGTGCATTTGTTGAATTTGCTCCTGGCAAGGAGGGAATGGTTCACATTTCCAAGATTGCAAGGGAAAGAATTAACCGGGTAGAGGATGTACTTACACTGGGTGATAAAGTTACAGTTGTATGTCTTGGAAAAGACAAGATGGGCAGAATGAGCTTCTCCATGAAGGATGTGGCACAGGCATAAGATAACTGAAATTGGATATGATATTATGAGAAAAGGGACTTTCCTGGGAAGGAGAGTCCCTTTTTAGCAGGAAGGGAGCAGCCTAGTATTCTGCATACATTCTCATAAGGGCTTCATGATTGCAGTCTGTTGTGAGAGCAAGCCGCAGTAAAACTGCAGCCTTTGAAGGTGAAAGTGTATTGGCGGCAACTGTATTTTGGCATAAAACCGAATCCTGCGTAATCAGTCCGGTATTCGTTCTTGAACTAATGACAACTGGTATTTTGAGCTGATTGATGGCATCAATAAATTCTTTACTGAATTCCCCAGCACCGGCCCCGGCAATTACAATACCATCAGAATGTTCTGCTGCATAGGTAAGCAGACCGGAATCTGCATCTACAGAAAAATATACAATAGACACCTTAGGAAGGCTTTCCAGATCTGACACGGAAAATTCAGAGTCGGTGGTATGTCTTTTAACAGGTGTTTCATAATAATAAACTTCCTGATTACGAACAATTCCGATACATCCGGTTTCGTCTGCGGAGATAGCTGTTACCTGATAAGTGCTTACTTTCTCTACCGAGCGCGCCGAAAAAATCATATCCGAAAAAACAACAAGTACGCCTTTCCCCCTTGAAGCTTCTGAAGCAGCAACACAAACAGACTGGTAAAGGTTCATTGCACCATCGGCTGAGAGAGCGGTTGCCGGTCTCATAGATCCGGTAAGAACAACAGGTTTATCCGTTTTGACTGTTAAAT
>CAMBLS010000105.1 GCA_945868485.1 uncultured Lachnospiraceae bacterium
TTTTTCCTCTACTACAGTGACAGATCACGAATACTATGTGGCAGATGGAAATACACAGGGATATCTTGCTTCTGAGAGAATCTACAGCTCTGAGTCTACCAATGGCGGTGGTGCGATTCCCGGAACGGACTCTAATGGTCAGCAGCTGGAAACAGAGTATGTTTATCAGGATAATAATGAAAGCAGCTCTGCGGTAACAGAGGAGGAGCGTAACTACCTCCCGTCGGAGAGAATTACCAATCAGGAAATTCTTCCGGGGAGTATCAACTACAACCAGTCCACAATTTCTCTGGCGGCAACTAATATGAACATAGTCAGGGAAGAGGATGTGAAGGCACAGGGACTTCTTGACGGTATCTCATGGGATGAATATAAGCTTGCCAATGCAGGGCAGGAACCGATAACAGTTCCGGATGAATTATATGATGTTGTTTCTAAGGCAACAGGGTTTCCCAGAGAAAATATAGCAATCGTAGCTTATTCGGAAAATGTATTTTTTGATGCAGAGGGCTTAAATATATCGGCTTCTGACGTGATGCAGATTATTCTTATCATTGTAATCCTTGCACTGCTTGGATTTGTGGTACTCAGAAGTATGCGGTCCGAGAAGGCGGCAGAGCAGCCTGAGGAATTGTCGGTGGAAACTCTGCTTCAGTCTCAGCCTGAAGTAGAACTGGAGGATATTGGCACAGAACAAATATCCGAAACCAGACGGATGATTGAAAAGTTTGTAGAAGAAAATCCGGAAGCGGTAGCCAATTTGCTTCGTAACTGGTTGAATGAAGAATGGGGTTAATGATAAGAACGGCTTTAGGGGAGGAATAGACAGGTATGCCCAGATATACCGAGGAGAAGATTTCAGGGATACAGAAGGCAGCAATTCTTTTGATTGCATTGGGACCTGAAAAGTCATCACTTATATTTAAACATTTAAAGGAAGAAGAGATTGAAGAACTGACACTGGAGATTGCCAATACCAGAAGCGTAACGCCGCAGGTAAAGGAAGAGGTAATCGAGGAGTTTTATCAGGTCTGCCTTGCGCAACAGTATATTGCGGAGGGTGGTATTTCTTATGCAAAAGAACTCTTGGAGAAGGCGCTTGGTTCAGAGAAGGCAATGGATGTGATCGGAAAGCTGACAGCATCGCTACAGGTTAAGCCCTTTGAGTTTGTGCGCAAAACAGATGCGGCACAGCTTCTCAACTTTATTCAGGATGAGCATCCTCAGACCATTGCCCTTATTTTGTCCTATCTTCCGGCTTCACAGGCAGCAATGATCGTATCGGCGCTGCCACCCAATCGTCAGGCAGATGTGGCAAAACGTATTGCAGTGATGGACAGAACAAGCCCGGATATCGTAAAGGAAGTGGAAAAGGTATTGGAATCAAAACTGGCATCTTTGGTAAATCAGGACTATACCATTATTGGTGGCGTAGATGCAGTGGTAGATATTTTAAATACAGTAGACCGTGGAACAGAAAAGCATATTATGGAGACACTGGAAATCGAAGAACCGGAACTGGCAGACGAAATCAGAAAAAAGATGTTTGTGTTCGAAGATATTCTTTTGCTGGACGACCGTGCAATTCAGAGAGTGCTGCGTGATGTGGATAATAACGACCTTGGTCTTGCACTGAAAGGTGCCAATGAGCAGGTACAGACAGCCATCTTTAATAATCTGTCAAAGCGTCTTGCTGTTATGATTAAGGAAGATATGGAATTCATGGGTCCTGTACGTATGAAGGACGTGGAAGAGGCGCAGCAGAAGATTGTAAATATCATTAGAAAGCTGGAAGATTCAGGAGAAATTGTCATTTCCAGAGGTGGAGGTGACGAAATCATTGTCTAATAATCTGTATAAGGCGGGATGGGTTGTTGTCAATGATGATACCCGTGTAATAGATACGAATGATCTGATTAAGCAGAAATTGAAGAAAGCCACTGAAAGTCAGATGGTTTATGAGTTTCCCCAGGAAGACGGGGAGGATGGTTTCACATCAGGATTAGAGGCTGATAATGTAGATGCATTGTTTGATTCGGATAGTGAAGGAGCAGTGTTGAAGAGTGCCTCCATGGAGGAACAAAGAGCACTTGAGCAGGAATTAGAGGCTGCAAGACAGGAACTCATAAGCATAAATGACGAGATTGCAAGAATGAGGGAAGAGGCAAAGGCGGATATAGAAGAAATGCGGGCAAATGCTCTGGAGGAGGCTAAAACTGCCGGATATCAGGATGGATATGAAAAAGGCATGGCTGAAGCACAGGTGTTAAAGGAGCAGTATGTTAGCATGCAGACACAGCTTGAAGAGGCATACGCAGAAAAAATCGAAAAACTTGAGCCGGAGTTCATAGAGACCATGACAGGGATCTATGAACATATTTTTAAAGTGGATTTAAGCTCTTATCACCAGTTGATAGTTGAACTTTTGGCAGATGCCATGCAAAAGATGGACACGGCGCGCAACTATATTGTGCATGTATCAAAAGGTGATTATCCTGTGGTAAATGAAGCCAGACAGAAGATACTGGAAGAAACGGGCACATTGCCGGACTGCCTGGAAATTATATCTGATATGACACTTTCTGAGTCCCAGTGCATGATTGAGACAGAAAATGGCATTTATGACTGCTCGCTGGGAACAGAGCTGGAAGAACTAAAAAGGAAGTTAAAACTTTTAGCATACAAGAAAACATCGTAAAAAGATAAAGGTGGAATGATCATTGATTACACCGGAAGTTAATTTTAAAAAATATAAAAGTATTTTGCAGGAACCTCTTTTTAAAGTCAGAGGTAAGGTTGTGAATGTGGTGGGACTTACTATTGAAAGCGCAGGCCCTTCTGCCAAGCTGGGAGATATCTGTATGATTTACCCGGCAACCAAAGGTGTGGATGCAAGTCCTGCTCTTGCGGAGGTTGTAGGCTTTCGGGAGGGTAAGAATCTGCTCATGCCCTATCAGGATGTTGAAGGCATTGGTCCTGGGAGCAGCGTGGAGAACACCGGTGCCCCATTAAAGGTGCGTGTGGATGACGGGCTTTTGGGACATACGCTGGATGGGCTCGGCAGATCGGATGAAAATCTGATTTTAACCGGTGGTGAGTATTCAGTAGAAGCGAAGCCACCGGATCCTATGAACAGAAAGATTATTGATGAAGTTCTGCCCCTTGGCGTGAAAGCGGTAGATGGATTGATTACAGTGGGAAAAGGGCAGAGGATTGGTATCTTTGCAGGCTCTGGCGTGGGAAAGTCTACGTTGATGGGGATGTTTGCAAGAAATACCAAGGCGGATATCAATGTGATTGCATTGATTGGGGAACGAGGCAGAGAGGTTCGTGAATTTATCGAAAGGGACCTTGGACCGGAGGGTATGAAGCGTTCTGTGGTTGTGGTAGCAACCTCAGACAAACCGGCTCTGGAGCGTAAAAAAGCGGCACAGACTGCCACTGCGATTGCGGAATATTTCAGAGATCAGGGAAGAGACGTGCTCCTTATGATGGATTCCCTTACACGATTTTCCATGGCACAGCGTGAAATCGGGCTGGCAAGTGGGGAGCCTCCGGTGTCCAGGGGGTATCCGCCAAGTGTTTACTCTGAAATGCCCAAGCTGCTTGAACGGGCAGGGCGTTCGGATAAAGGCTCAATTACCGGGCTTTATACAGTTTTGGTAGATGGAGATGATTTCAATGAGCCGATTACCGATACAGCCCGAAGTATTTTGGATGGACATATCATGCTTAACAGAAAGCTTGCGCACAAGAATCATTATCCCGCAATTGATGTCTTGCAGAGTATTTCCAGATGTATGGGTCAGATTGCAAAGAAGGAGCACAAGAGCTATGCGGGAAAACTGAAAAATGTTCTTGCAACCTATAATGAAGCGGAAGATTTGATTAATATTGGCGCATACAAGGCGGGCAGCAATTCGGGGATTGATTATGCCATTTCCAAGATTGGAGAGGTAAATCAGTTTCTTATGCAGGATGTGAATGATAAGTTTTCCTTTGAAGAGTCGGTAGAGATGATGAAAGAAATCTTTTCCGATGGAGCGGAGTAATAGATGGCAAAGTTTATATACCGGATGCAGAGCATTCTGGATATTAAGAATAAAATGACGGAGCAGGCGCGCATGGAGTTTGCCGCTGCCAGAATGTATCTTACTGAGCAGGAGGAGAAGCTTCAAGGTCTGGTGGAAAGAAAGGAAGACTATGAAAATCAGGGCAGAGAGCTTCTAAAGGACAGCCTTAAGGTAATGGATATCATGGAAAACAAAGAGGCAATTGCCAGAATGGAGGAATATATCCAGCTTCAGAAAGAGCAGGTAAGGCGTGCGGAAGCAGAATTTGAAAGCGCCAGGAAAAAACTCCAGATTGCCATGCAGGAAAGCAAGACACAGGAGAAACTCAGAGAAAAAGCGTTTGATGAGTTCGTGAAAGAGGAAAATGCCAAAGAGGCAAAGGAAGTGGATGAACTTGTCAGCTATACTCACGGTCGAAAATAGGAGAGTGTTAAATAGATTATGCCGATGGATGATGAATTAACTTCCAAGGATGCAAAGCATGAAAAGCAGCGTCTGAAGGAGGAAAAGAAAAAACTGAAAAAAGAACAGAAGGAACAGAGAAAGGCGGCGAAAGCAAGGGCTAAAGAGATCGCAAGTCAGGAAGCGGAGCTTATGGAAGAGGAAGAAACCAACAGTGGCTCCGTCTTTGCGGTTACTTTTGTGATTGTACTCATCTGGATTGCAATTCTGTGCCTGATTGTAAAATTGGATATTGGTGGATTTGGAAGCAATGTGCTCACGCCAATTCTGAAGGATGTGCCGGTTTTAAATATGATCCTTCCCAATAATACAGATGTAGTTGTGGAGGACGGTGACAGTGAGGCTTACGGAGGTTATAGCAATTTACGTGAAGCGGTAGAATACATCAAGGAGCTGGAGCTGGAACTGGAACGTGCCCAGTCGGCTCAGACAGACAGCTCCGATGAGGTTGCTCAGCTGAAGGCCGAAGTGGAACGTCTTAAGACCTTTGAGGAGAGCCAGGTGGAGTTCCAGAGGATAAAAACAGAATTTTACGAAGAGGTGGTCTATGCAGACAAGGGTCCTGGAATAGAGGCATACCGGAAGTATTATGAGGAGATGGACCCTGCTACAGCAGAGTATTTATACAAACAGGTGGTGACACAACTGGAGGAAAGCGACGAGGTCAAAAATTATGCCAAGGCATATTCGGAGATGAAGCCTAAGGAGGCAGCAGCAATCTTTGAAGCAATGACAGATAATCTTGACCTGGCTGCCCGGATACTGGGTGTAATGGAAGCGGATGACAGAGGTAAAATTCTGGGTGTAATGAACCCGGAAATTGCAGCGCGTATCACAAAAATAATGGATCCTGAGTCTTAAGGAAACGCTTCCTTAAACCGATATAAACAATGTACCTTGAAAAAGAGCCTTGAAAAGGCTTATAAAGAAGGAGGAATGTGAATGACGAGTGCACCTGTAAAGGATGTGGGGGCTCTGATGAATTTCATCGGAGGAAAAAATCTCACAAAAACAGGCGGTACAGACCTGATGAGCAGTTTTGGTGATGCGATGAGCAAAGCAACAGGCGGCAACAGCGGCACGGATAGTCAAAGCCAGGCAGTATCTGATAAGAAGATGACTGAGACAAAGCCGGCTGAGGCACTGAAGAGTCGCAAGGATGTGGTCAAAGCTGAAAAATCTGAAGCAAAAACAGAAAAGCCTGAAGACATTACCAGTGAACAGGAACAGGCAATGAAAGTGGTAGGAGAGAAGGTTGCCGAAGAGATTGCCAGGGAGCTGGGTGTTACAGAGGAAGAAGTGGTCAGAGCGATGGAGGAATTGGGAATTTCCATTTATGCCCTTTTGGAACCGGCCAATCTGACACAATTAGTGTTAGAGTTATCCGGCGGGCAGGATGCAGCAGCGCTTCTTACGGACGAGACGCTTTTTGGACAGCTTCAGAATCTTCTTGGATTTGCAGCTGATGTAAAAAACGGGTTGATGCAGGATATGAGCTTGAATCCGGAAGAAATGCAAATGCTGATGGAAGAATTCCAGAAGAACCCTCAATTACAGCTTGAAGAGACGGACATATCGGAAAAACCGGTAGAAGTTGTTTTGGATAATGAGGATGCACCACAGAAAGCTTTGGAGGATACTCCCCAAATTACTGTTGAAGTAAAGTCTGGCGGGGATACCGTAAAGCTTGTTGCAGATGAAAACGGAAATACTGCCAAAACAATTGAGGTCGTACCCCATGATAAGGAAACAGCCGGACAGCAGAAGACCGGCGGACAGGAAAATGAAAGTGGTAAAGAAAGTAAAGGGCAGTCAGAAGGCACTTTACATACCGGTAATCCATTGCTTGACAGCTTGCTGCAGACAAAGGTACAGGTAGCAGATGCAGTTCCGGAACAGATGCCAGCGTTTTTTAACAGACAAACGCAGGATATTATGAATCAAATTATGGATTATATGAAGATTCAGCTAAATCCGGAGATGGATCAGCTTGAAATGCAGTTACATCCCGAAAGCCTTGGAACAGTGCATATTCAGCTTACCTCTAAGGGTGGCGAGGTTACAGCACAGTTTCAGGTACAGAACGAAACTGTAAGGGCTGCTTTAGAGAGTCAGATAACAACCCTGCAGGAAAGCTTAAAAGAACAGGGGATCAAGGTTGAGGCGGTTCAGGTAACAGTAGAAAACCACGGATTTGAAAGCAATCTATGGCAAGGACAGGGAAGAGAAGAAAATGCTTCCTCACAGAATCAAAAGAAAGCACCGAGACGGATTAATTTAAATGATCTGGACGGTTTGTTTGAGGAACAGGCAAGTGAAGAAGAGATGCTTGTAGCAAAAATGATGGAAGCAAACGGAAATACGGTAGACTATACCGCATAAAAAGCACTATTTAAGGTGCAGGAAGGAGAGATTAATGGCAGTTGGCGCAATTATTAATAATGGTAAGATAGAAGAAACTACCTCTGAAAGTTCAGTCAAAAAAGCAAGCTCCAGTAATGGTATGGATAAGGATGCGTTTTTGCAGCTCCTGGTAGCGCAGATGAAGTATCAGGATCCCTTGGAACCGACTTCTAATACAGAATATATTTCGCAGTATGCAACCTTTTCACAGGTAGAACAGATGCAGAATATGGCAGCAACCATGGAATTGTCAAGAGCATCTTCAATGGTTGGCAAGCTGGTTGAAGTGCAGACTACTAACAGTAATGGAGAAGTAAAATCAATACAGGGAACTGTAGAATATGTGACCTATGAAAATAATAAAGCATATGTTTCCATTGATGGCAATCTCTATTCGGCAGATGATGTAACGGCAGTAGTTGATCAGACCTATCAGACAGCAGTTGATCTGGCAGTGGCATTTCTCAATGCAATGGACAAGCTTCCAAGTCTGGAAAATCTTACTTTAAATGAAAAAGATGCAGTAACCACATTACAGAATGGATTTAATAACATGACTTCTTATCAGCAGTCATTTATCAGTGACAGTTATATTGAAAAGCTTCAGAAATATGTTGAAAGAATGGCAATTCTGACAGAGGAAGCTGAAAAGACAGAGGAAGCCGAAAAGACAGAAGAAGCTGACAAGACTGAAAATACTGATAAGACCGGCAATGTGGAAGAAAATACACAAGAGGCAGCAAGTACAGGTGAAACCGTATGATAAAGCAGGATGCAGAATAAACCGCTCAGGGAGGAGAGGAATATGAAGATTCAAAATAATGGATTCCTTTCGATCGAACAGCTGCAGGATCAGTATTTTAGCCAGAATAAAACTAATCCATCAGTAAATGGTACGCAAACCAAGTCCTTTCAGGAAATACTGGAAGCCAGCCAGCGCAAAGCAACTGAGGAAGTAAAGTTTTCCAAGCATGCCGCAGGAAGACTGGCAGATCGGAATATAGAGCTTACCCAAGGACAGATGGAGCGTCTGCAGGAAGGTGCGCAGAAAGCGCAGCAGAAGGGAATTAAGGAATCGCTGGTCATTGTGGATCAACTGGCATTTATCGTAAATATCCCCAATAATACGGTAGTGACAGCAATGAACCAAAATGATGCAGCAGAAAATGTTTTTACAAATATTGACGGAGCCGTAATTATTTAGCCGGACCTTATGGAGGCTAGGCGTTCTCGAATGACAGAAGGAACGAAACGGTAGAAAGCTAAAGGAGGTCATTTCATTATGATGAGATCATTATTCTCTGGTGTGGCAGGATTAAAAACACACCAGACAAGAATGGATGTTATTGGTAATAACATCGCAAACGTTAATACAACAGCATATAAATCGCAGTCCATGACATTCAGTGAATTGATGTATCAGACCACACAGTCTGCTTCCGGTGCCAACCCTACCACAGGCGTGGGTGGTGTGAACGCAAGACAGATTGGTCTGGGTTCCAAAACTGGTGCAATTAAGACTGCAATTTCCGGTCAGGGTG
>CAMBLS010000106.1 GCA_945868485.1 uncultured Lachnospiraceae bacterium
TGAGGATGCCAGCGGAAGCACCTCTCAGGCGGCAAATCTGATGGAAAGCATCGAAGGGGGAAGCAGACTTCTGTTGATTGATGAGGATACCTCTGCTACTAATTTCATGATCCGTGACCAACTGATGGCACAGGTAATTACACCGAAAGAAGAGCCGATTACGCCTTTTATCAGCAGGGTAAAGAGCCTGTATCTGGATAAGGGAGTTTCTTCTATCATTGTTGCAGGAAGCTCGGGCGCATATTTCCATGTGGCGGATACGGTTATCCAGATGAAGGAGTATATTCCGGTTGACATAACACGAAAAGCAAAGGAAGCAGCTTCTGCTTATCCTGTAATGGAAGGGGAAAAAGAATTTCCTGCATACAATCAGAAACGCTGTCCACTGCCCGATGCGATGCTAAAGAAGGAAGATCGGATTAAGGTCAAGGCAATGGGAACGAGCGAACTTCTTCTCGCAAGAGAAAGTGTGGAGCTGCGTTATTTAGAGCAGCTAAAGGACTCAGAACAGACGATGGCTTTGGCTTATATTCTGAAATTCATACAGTTGAAACTGGCAGATGGAAGGAAGGATTTAAACCAGATTGGTGACCTATTGGAGGCGCAGTTTGACAAGAGTGGTCTGGAGAGTCTGTTTGAGCGTGGAGAGGTGTCTGCTTCGCTGGCAAGACCAAGAAAGCAGGAGATATTTGCATGCGTAAACCGCTATCGGCGGTTGCGGCTTGAAAAGTTCTGTAAGGAGTAAGTTGACTTTTTAGGGATAGATGAATTATAATAGGCATTAAGAAATTTCAGATATGCAGATGTAGTTCATCGGTAGAACATCAGCTTCCCAAGCTGAGGAGGCGGGTTCGATTCCCGTCATCTGCTTAAAATGCCTTGAATCATCAAGGCTTTTTACTTTTACTTCTGTATGATATTTTCAGTCATTGGTCAAAGCGAAACAGCATGAAGCTATTTGCATTTAAAATCTATGGGGCTGTCAATTAATGTGGCAGCCTGGAATTCATGTTTGTGCCCATCTTCCTCTTCAGTAAAATCCTTGATGAAGTGTACATGTTTTCCGTTGCCAACTTCAATGGCGCCGGTAGTCTTTCCGCAGAACTCATGAAAATGTTCATCTGAAAAGTCTGTACGGAACTTCACTTCATGGTAGTGATCATACTTATCCTTGGTGTAAATCGCTTCATCTGTCACTGTACAGAATCTATGATTATGGCAATCATCGCATTCCTCAAAAATTCTAGTGCTTCCTGTTAATTCGTGTACATGTTTCTGCTTTTTGCAGTCATCTGGTTTATAATACATTATAAAACTCCTTTTTCTTTTAAATTATGACAAATAAGGTCATAGTGTTACCGGACTATGAGTTTATAAGTATAAAATTTTTGTATACAAAATTTTCTGTTTTCTATGGGAAATACAAGTGTGATATGGTATGATGAACAAAGGCAGGAGGTGTTCCATGGCGGAGAAATATTACGCAGTAAAGGAAGGCATAAGCAGAGGAATTTTCAGAACATGGGAAGAGTGTAAGGCAAGCGTACACGGATATCCGGGTGCAGTGTACAAAAGCTTTAAAACAGAGGGAGAAGCTCTTGCGTATCTTGGAGTGGAGCAGGATGGCAAGCCGGCAGAAAATTTGCCTGCAAACAATGTTTGTAAGTCAGATGACTGTGTTAAAATATATGTAGATGGAAGCTACAACAGTGCTACGGAAGAATTTTCCTATGGCATGGTAGTCCTCTTAAAAAACGGAGAAGAAAAATATAATGCAAAATTCAATGACAAGAAGCTTGCTGCCATGCACAATGTGGCAGGAGAAATTAAGGGTGCCGAAGCAGCCATGCAATATGCTATAGATCATAAGATTTCAGAAATAGAAATTTATCATGATTATGAGGGAATTGCCAGATGGTGTCTGGGACAGTGGAAAACCAACAGGGAGGGTACCAAAGCTTACAAAGCCTTTTATGATGAGGCGAGCAGGCAGGTTCGGATTCGCTTTGTAAAGGTAACCGGACACTCCAATGATAAATACAATGATATGGCAGACCAGCTTGCGAGGGAAGCGCTGGGCATTGATTAGAAGATCAAGCTGACCTTATTGGTCGGAGCGTAGGAGGAATAAAAAGTGATATACAATTTGTGGAACGGTAATCAGGCGCTTGTAGCAGCCCTTGGATTGTTGGCAGCGTTTGTGGGAACCTGTTTGTTTACTGCGAAATGCAGCAAGTTTTTACCCAGGGATGCGGGAAGAGCGTTTGCACATGATGGGAAGTTGTCAGCAGGCAAACCGAGAGGTGCAGGCATAATTTTTATTTTTGTCTTTGTTGCAGCAGCATTTTTATTTGCACCTGTGAATCTTGAAATAATCATTTATCTGATTCTGATTGTGGCAGAAATGCTGACCGGTTATATGGATGATGCATCAGAGAATCCATGGGGAGAATATAAGAAAGGACTGTTGGATTTGATTGTGGCAGTCATTCTGGCGGTTACTTACTTAAGCTTCAATTCCAGTACCATAGAGATTGCAAGTTTGGGAATGAGATTAACCATTCCACCAGTTCTTTTTGGTCTGTTGACCGTAATTCTGGTATGGGGTTCCATTAACGTTACCAACTGTACCGATGGTGTGGACGGGCTTTCAGGAACACTGGCAATTATCACGCTGGGAACCTTTTATGTGATAGATCATATTAAAGGAAATCAGGACAATTTCACATTTTTGATTCTATTATTTATGATATGTATCTTGGGATATTTATGGTATAACGCCACACCCAGCCTGCTTCTTATGGGTGATGCGGGAAGCCGTGCCATGGGAATTTTTATCAGCATAGCAGCGCTGAAAAGCGGCAGCCCTCTCCTTTATATTCCGGTAGCCCTTGTATTTATTTTAGATGGCGGTCTGGGATTATTAAAGGTGGCATTGATTCGCGGATTCAAAATTCATATTCTGAAAAACGTAAGGACACCATTACACGATCATGTGAGGAAGGTTATGGGATGGTCCAATACTCAGACGGTCTTCAGGTTTGCAATTATTCAGATTGTGATTTCAGTAGCAGTGGTATATCTGTTGCTTATGTAAAAGGGAAAGAATGGAGGAACCAATGATAGAAAGACGGGATAAAATTAATTATTACCTTGATCTGGCAGAAACCGTATCGAAACGCAGTACCTGTGTCAGAAGAAAGTATGGAGCAGTCATTGTGAAGAATGACGAAGTGATTTCCACCGGATATGTAGGGGCCCCCAGAGGAAGGAAGAATTGTACGGATACAGGCAAGTGCATTCGTCAGGAACTGAATATTCCCAGGGGAGAGCGTTATGAATTGTGTCGCAGTGTTCATGCAGAGATGAATGCCATTATCAGTGCACCCAGAGATAAGATGATTGGAAGTGCCATGTATCTGGCAGGAGTGGATGCACAGACCGGAGAGTATATTCCTCATTCCAAACTCTAACAGCTGCTCTATGTGCAAGCGTGTCATTATCAATGCAGGCATTGAGAAGGTCTATATCAGGGACAGTGCAGATGAATATCGTATGGTAGAAGTTCAGGAATGGATTGACCATGATGAGTCTTTAAATGGAGAAAGAGGATATTAAAAATCATAGCAGAACTTTTATAATGGAAAAGAAGTATGAGTGAAATATTTGAAAGTGCAAAGCCACTAGCGGCAAAGGTTATGAGTTATTCCAGAGACAGTATTTTGGTAAATATGCGTTTCATGGACGTGGTGTTATCTGCATTGACGCCGGAACCAAGGGAAGGGCTTGCAGGCTTTGCCTGTGATGGCGTAAAGATTTATTATGATCCGGTATTCCTTTTAAAAAAGTATAAAGAGGAATCAGCTTACAGTGTCCGGGCATATCTGCATATACTGTTTCATTTGATTTTTTATCATAGCTTTCGTTATGACAGGCTGGATAAGGAAGCATGGAGTCTGGCAGCGGATATTGCGGTGGAGGCGGCAATTCTGGAGCTTGATATGCCGGGGATGGGTCTTAAGCGGGATGAAAAAGTACAAGGAAAGCTTCGTGGAATACGGGAAGAAATCGGTGCCCTGACCGCAGAAAAAGTATATCGGTATCTGAAAAATTTCCAGATCAGCAACAGGGAGCGAGAGGAACTTTCGCACCTGTTTTTTGTGGATTCTCATATATACTGGGAACCAAGGGAAGAGCTTACAATCACGCTGGAACAGTGGAAAAAGTTAAGTGAGAGGGTAAAGGCTGATCTGAAATCCTTTTCTGCAGGAAAAACCAAGTCGGAAAGCATGGATTTAAGTTTGGCAGAGGCAGTGAAGGACAGATACCGTTATGATCAGCTTCTGAAAAAGTTCACAGTGATGAATGAGGATATGCAGCTCAATGATGATGAGTTTGATTATATTTATTATACCTATGGGCTGGATAAGTATGGAAATATGCCTTTGGTTGAGCCGCTGGAATATAAGGACAGCAAGAAGATAAAGGAATTTGTTATTGCCATTGATACCTCGGCTTCCTGCAGAGGTCCTCTGGTATCTGCATTCCTGCAAAAGACCTATGCACTGCTTAGTGGGGAGGAAAACTTTTTTCGGAAAATGAATGTGCATATTATCCAGTGTGATCATGAGGTGCAGAAGGATACGAAGATTACCTGTAAGGATGACCTGGATTATTTCTTAAGCAGAGAGAAGCTGACAGGATTTGGCTCTACCGATTTTAGACCGGTTTTTGCTCATGTGGATGAATTGATGAAAAGCGGCGAGTTTGAGAACTTGAAGGGACTCTTATATTTTACGGATGGATATGGGATTTACCCTCAAAAGATGCCGCCCTACGATGTGATGTTTGTATTTCTGGATAATGGAGATGAAGGTCCTGAGGTTCCACCTTGGGCAATCAAGGTTCTGCTTGATTATGAGGAGCTTGAAGAAGGATAGGGAGAAAAGTATGAATATTAAACAGGCAAAGGATTATATTGAAAATACAGTCAGGCTTTATCTGAAAAAGGATGAGTTTGGGGAGTACAGAATACCGGTAGTGCGCCAGCGTCCCGTGTTTCTTCTTGGGGCACCGGGAATCGGCAAGACGGCTGTTATGGAACAGATTGCCCAGGAACTGAATATCGCGCTGGTTTCCTATTCCATGACCCATCATACCAGACAGTCGGCACTGGGACTTCCTTTCATTTCCCACAGGGAATATCAGGGAGTAAAGTTTGATGTGTCCGAATATACCATGAGTGAAATTATTGCTTCTATCTATGAAGTAATGGAGAACAGCGGAATCACAGAAGGCATCCTGTTTCTGGATGAAATCAACTGCGTATCGGAAACTTTAGCGCCATCCATGCTTCAATTCCTGCAATATAAGGTGTTTGGCAGACATAAGGTTCCTGACGGCTGGGTCATTGTGACAGCAGGCAATCCTCCGGAATACAATAAGTCAGTCAGAGAATTTGACGTGGTAACCATGGACCGTATGAAGGTGCTTGAGGTAGAGCCAGATTATAAGGTGTGGAAGGAGTACGCACAGCACAAAGGACTTCATGCAGCTGTCTTAAACTTCCTGGAATTAAAGAAGGATTATTTTTATAAAATTGAAACAACCGTGAACGGCAGGAGCTATGTAACTGCAAGAGGCTGGGAGGATCTGTCGGAGATACTGGCGCTTTATGAGGAAGAGGGCATGAAGGTGGATGAAACCCTGGTGGAACAGTACCTTCGCAATGAGAGGATTGTAAAAGAGTTTACGGCATATTATGATCTTTTTAATAAGTATAAGAAGGAATATCAGACAGAGGAAATTCTGGAAGGAACTGCGAAAGCACAAACTGCAGAGAGAGCGAGAGTCGCAGCCTTTGATGAGAGATTATCTTTGCTTGGAATGCTTATTGATAAGGTAATCAGCGAGATTCGGGAGAATATGGAAATCAGCGATTATCTGGTGGAACTGCTTAAAAATCTGAAAGCAATCAAAGCAGCAGTTGAGAAGAGTGACGAAAGCCCTGAAAGAGCAGTTGGGGTAGATCAGATGCTGGAAGCTCAGATTCAGGGAAGGAATAAATTGATGGAGTCTGCAAGAATGGCAGGAAGCCTTTCAGAGGCAGAAAGACGAAAAGGAAGACGACTGATCCGTTTCATGGAGAAGGAGAAAAAGAAACTCCTGATGGATGGGATATCGGAAGGAAAGGAAGCCTTTGCGTTTTTGAAGGCGGCATTTGACAGTGAGACAATGGAGTTAAAGAACCAAACTGCAAGAACCGGAAGGAGATTGGAGAATTTATTTACCTTTGCGGAAAATGCCTTTCCTGAGGGCAATGAAATGCTGATTCTGGTAACAGAGCTTACAGTAAACAATGACAGTGCCCGCTTTATCGGACAGTTTGGATGCCCTGCATATCAAAGGCACAGTAATGACCTGATGTTGTCGGAGCGAGGCAACAGTCTGCAGGATGAAATTGCGGCACTTGATTTGGAAGGAATATCATAATGACATCAGAAAAGGAATTGGAAATTGAAGGAGGTAAGCTTTCCTACAGCATTCAGGATGGAGAGGTTACGGTGGTTTCCTGTCGTGTATCAGGCAGTAGAGTGGTAATTCCTGATACCATTGACGGGATGCAGATTACAAAGCTTGATAGGAAGGCTTTTTTGAGTAGCAAACCACTTAGGGAAATTTGTTTGCCGGCAGGGCTTAAGGAAATTGGCGACTGGGCATTTGCTTATTGCAGCAACCTGAAAAAGGTGGTTCTTCCCAAAAAGGATATTTTACTAGGGAGAGGGATATTCAAGGAGTGTGAAGCCCTTACAGATATTCCGCATCTAGGTGAAACAGGCATCCGGGCAGAACAGGTAGGGAAGCTTTTGGGAGCGGTGCCGACGAAGCTGGAAGCGGATTATCTTTTTAGTCCGAAGGAAGCAGGAGAGAGAGTATGGCTGTCCAGATTTGATGACAGATTGCGGGAGTTTCTGGAAACACCGGATGAGGATGGCTATACGAAAATGGTCTATTGCGGTGAAGAGGATATTGTGGCAAACATGGATCTTTATCTGGCAGAGAGGCGCCGGGCGAAGTCCAGACTTTGCTTCTTGCGGATTATGAATGATACAGAGTTGTCCGAGGACTTCAGGGAGAAACTGAAAGAGTATTTGGTAAGTCATACCAAGGGCTGCGCTTCACAGGCGGCATGGGAAGTGGTATTTAAGGAACATGGAAATGAGCAGGACTATTACGAAGCATTTGCAAAAGTGGGATGTCTTACGGAAGATAATTATGATGCAATTCTTTCAGAAATGGGAGAAAGCTATCCAGAGATGAAAGCTTATCTGATGCGCTATAAGTCTCAAAACATGGAAAGTAGTGATTTTTTTGATCTGTTGTCACTGGACTAAACTAGAAGGCTCGCACATATACTTTTATGGAAGTTTATGTGGGAGCTATTGTTTTGAAAAGAGTACTGATTGCCGGAGAAGGGGATAAAACTGTAAACTATGAAAATGCAATGAAGGAGCTTGGAATTTTCTGTGAAACCTCGCTGAGTGTGCCTGATACACTCTCTTATGACGGGCTGATTTTACCGGGAGGAGGAGATATTGACCCTAGATTGTTTGGACAGTGTGTGAATGGAAGCCGTTTTTTTGACCCGGAGCTCGACAGAATTCAGCTGGCAATTCTGAAGGCCTTTGTACTGGATAAAAAGCCGGTACTTGGAATCTGCAAGGGGATGCAGCTGATCAATATTTATTTTGGAGGAGATATGATACAGCATCTTTCTGCCAACAAAAATCATGAATATATAGGAAAAGATCAGCTTCACGAAACTACTGCGGTCAGGGGCAGCTTTTTGGAAAAGCTGTATGGAGAATGTTTTGTGGTCAACAGCGCCCATCACCAGGCAGTTGATTGTCCGGGACAGGGAATTGATTATGTGCAGTCTGCAAAAGATGGCGTAGTAGAAGGATTAAAGCACAGCTATCTGCCGATATTTGGAGTACAATGGCACCCGGAGAGACTGTGCTTCACACATAGAAATAAGGATGCGGTAAATGGCGCTGTTCTGCTTGCGTATTTCAGAGAAATGATGGAGTAAAAGAGTCGAATAATTTGAAATAATTTAAAATTTCAGTATAAATTGAAAAAATCTCTTGACAAGCATACAAATAAAATAGTATACTAGTAAAGCGGGTCAGGTAAATGACCCAAGACTCATGGGATCTTAGCTCAGCTGGGAGAGCATCTGCCTTACAAGCAGAGGGTCATAG
>CAMBLS010000107.1 GCA_945868485.1 uncultured Lachnospiraceae bacterium
TTATCTATTGCAAATGCTGCAAGTGTAATAAAATTAATTACTACAAGATACATAATCAATACTTTGTGCTGATCAAAAAAGCTCCAGAATGCCAATGTAATATTTTTTGCCACGAACCCTTTTACCATTAGTAAAATAACAATCTGAATTACAAATATACAGGAAATAAAGACTCTGGACATCATATTACCTTTTTCTGCTTTTCTATCAAAAATGAGTATCGAAAGCAAAATACCTGATGCCCCACCCAATAACGAAGTAATTGTTAATGCTACGTCAATTTGACCGTCCGCAGTATGTGAATACAACCATGTATTTACTGCAAATAATACAAAGCCTATCACATTAACAACTATTAAATAATATTCTAATACTCCAAGTTCCATAAATTTTATCCCCCATCTCTATATGCAGATAATAGCTCGCTATTAACGAGCTATTACAATTATTGCATTACAAAAACTTCACTTTATAGTCATCCATCCCGGAAAGAAAATTTATAATAATATTCTTAAGATGATTTTCTGCTTCCGTATATATTCCTTTTTCCTCTGATTGAGAGAGACCTTCTGCTTCAATTTCATCTATCAATGTCTGGTATTGATCAAATTCTATTGGATGTAAAGGATTATTATCCTCGACACATTTTACGGTATCCCAAATCACATAATTATCATTTACTGTCGCTTTTGGTAAGGAAATGCAAATGGTATAACTATCATTATCAATATTCACACCTATATCTTCCAGATTGTACCCAACTTTTACTATTCCTTCACATTCAAAATGTACTGTATTTTTTGTTCCAGGTACTTTAATATCATCAAGAAAGTATCTTGAATAATCCGCTTCTTTTGTAACCTCGTACCGACCAGAGTATGTAGATAATTCTCCGATTTCTGCAAGTTTGGTTTCTACTTCATCAATGGTTACAATTCTCTTTTCTGTTTCTCCCGGAAGTTTCACATCAGGAGTTGTATCATCAATTACTTCTGCTTCAGCCTCTGTTTTTTGAGAGTGGTACCAATATCCCCCTACAAATCCAAGTGCAGCAATTAATATTATGATCAATAAACTAGAACCAGTTTCTTTTAGTTTCTTCATAAGTAAATCCACCTTCCTCTGTACCTATTTCCTATAATTAGATCCATGCTGTAATGAAAACTAATAAATAAAATACTCCAACAACTGCTACACATCCGATTGCTAATTTCTTAATTACTTTCATGTTTTTTCTCCTTTGTTTTTTCTTGTATTTGATGATTTTATTATAAATTTCATTATCTTATAAATACACTTCCAACCTAGTGGATTAACAATACCTATTTCTTGTTTTTGGAGATTATGCTTTTGATGAAATCAGTGCAACAATGCCCACTACAATCAATATCGGAAATGCTATGTATATCAATCCACCGATAACCATCCCAATCAGTACCAGAGGCAACAATACAACAGTTACCAAAAACTTTGATATTCCCCAGGCGGCTTTGATTCCAAAGAATAATACTTTTCCAAATATCCATATCATGCAAATCGCAAATAACAGTGACAACATTTTTCTTCCTCCTTTATGCTGGTATACTTAGCTCATCAAAATGTAATAAATCGCCAAGAGGTGTTCCTATAGGCTCTGTATTAAATGCTTCGATCACATTTTCTAATGCCATTTTGCAGAGCTCCGGAATTCTAACGATCCTCAATAAAATAGCTGTATTTTTCGCGTCATCTAATGCATCATGTTCTTTTCCTGAAAAATCTACTCCGGCATACATTACTGCATCTTTCAAGGATACTGCTTTAGATAGACCAAGTGTCTCACCATACTCTTTCTGAAAATCCTGAAAATCATGTAGTAATTCTGCATCTTTTGCGTTCAGACAGATTCTTTTTAATTCTAATTCCTTTGCAATCTGCTCATAGTCAGATTCGCTCCACTGATAAATATGAATCTCATCTTTAATACTGCGGCACCAGGAAAAGAACTGTTCCATTGCTTCTGAAAAAACAGGAGCATTCTGCACCATTTCTGTCGTAATACCGGTTAATTTCTCAAACTTTCTTTCGATCTGTTCATTATATTGAGGTTTTACCAGCGTATTAAAATATCCGATTTCCTGATATTGTTCATCTAACAAAACTGCACCTATTTGGATAATTTCTCTACCACAGATTATCTTTTCATCTTTATACTTCTTGTCCAATGCATTCATTTCTAAATCAATTACAATATGCTTCATAGCCATTTCTCCTTTACTTTTGTTCATTCACTGGTTTCCATACTGATTTATTTTTGATTCCCAACTTTTCACTGAATTCCGGATTTTTTTCCATTTTTTCAATGATTCTAATTAACTGCATTCTTTTTGCTGTATCCATCCTGACACCTCATTTCTCCTGACTTGTCCTTGCTGTTTTTCTATGTTTTCAGTATAATTATTTTATGTACAGAAATACACGATTGATGAGAAGACTTAGACTCGTGTATTTCTCTAGTTTAGAGAGATGAGGGAGAAATATAATGGGTAAACAATCGACAAGAGAAAATAAAAATATATACCAGCTATGCCGGGAAGCTCAAGGGCTCACCCGTGAAAAGGCGAGTGAAAATATGGTAGGCGTATCTGCCTCAAGAATTGAAAAAATTGAATATGAACTGCAAGAACCAACACCTTACGACATCATCCAAATGGCTGACTGTTATAAAAGACCGGATCTTTGCAATTATTACTGTTCTCACAAATGTACCATTGGTGACCGTTACGTTCCGGAAGTGGAGATATCAGAACTATCTAATATTATCTTAGAGACCATTGCCAGCCTGAACGAAATCAATCCATTGACCAGCCGCCTGATCCAGATTGCACGGGATGGGAAGATTTCAGATGATGAAATCAAAGACTTTGCTTTTATCAGTAAAAAACTAGATGAAGTATCTCTGGCTATTGACTCACTGAATCTGTGGGTTGATAAAACCGCCAGTGAAAATAATATTAATATTGAACTATTAAATGCCGAAAAAGAAAAACTGAAATAATAGAAGAGGGCAGTAGTTTACGGAAATCTCGTAAATTACTGCCCATTCTAATACCCAGTAAAAGAGTATGGATTACGTTATAGTTGTCTGAGGATTCCTTCAACTCTGCGGATTGCTTCTGCAACCTGCCGAGAAGCTTGATTGATTCGATCCTGCACCATCCAATCTACAACAAATCCATCAAAAAACCAGTCAGCAAAAGAAAGGAAATCACCTGTCTCAATATCCAGATGGCAGGCTATATTGACATCCTTCAGCTCCCTGCCGAAATTTCTAAGATCATATCTCGCCTGTTCCATGTTTTGTTTTGCTCTGTCCATTTTGGAGTGTTTTGCCATGGTAGAGATAAATCCTCCTCCAAACATATCCCAGATTCCCCAGTTTTTTGCACTGTTCAGGTTGTCCTGTGCATTCCTGAGGCTTTTCAATGCCCTGTTACCAGCATCAATTGCTTCCCTTTTTTCTTTTTCCAAATCATATGCCATAATGCCACCTCTATGATTCTTGAATTCTTATTTCATCAGTTGTATAAACTAAACTGGAATCTGTCTTAGTCATCACTTGTCAAATGCCATCCATTACTACTATGAACTGGATATCCGTATTCTTTACCAGCCCACTTTATTTTCCCGATAGCATTATCAAATCTATTTAGAAGATTCCAACAGTGATTTCTGTAATCCAAATCCAAATTCGGATTATTATAATCCTGCTGAACGAGTCTTCTTGCTGTCTCAAGTTCCTCAAGATTGGCTTTTTCAAACCATTTTGAGCTATATAAATCCCCCTTTTCTATTTGCTTTTTTAGTGTATTCCACAATTCTGTTATTGCATCCTTATTCTTTAATCCTAATGCTGTTGCTAAGATGGTAGTTACACTAATTCCTGTTAAGATAAGCTGCGTTTTATGTTCATTTACCCAAGCAATAAACCCTTTTCTATCAGCAACTTCTTCTGTGAATTCCTCAGTTATTTTTTCTTTATCCATAGTTTATTCTCCCTGATACATTGTTCATAATTCCGATTTACTTTCCTAATGTATTGCTGTTTTTCGCTGCGGCCTTTGCACTGATTGTATTTGTCGATTCAAACAGAGAAGAAGTCGGTGCAACAGGACTCATCAAAACTCTTCCTGTTCCACGATACACATTTACAAGTCCTTCACCACTGACTGCTGATCCTACCAGTGTCTTTGTCGTCCTTTCAACAGTAAAATCAAGGTTGGATGACCAGCATACTGCCAAATTTCCATCAATTTTAAGTTCATCATTTTCCAGTTCGACCTCAATCAGTTCATTCTCTGGAACATTACATTCCAAAGCAACCACACCGGTTCCCTGAAGACTCATATTGAACAGCCCTTCTCCACCTAATACAGCGGAAGATACATTTTTCCTAGCAATGACATTTCTTTTCACGCGGGCATCACAGGCAAGGAACATTCCATCTTCAATGGTCATACCAACTGCCCCCCATTTTGACAAATCTTGAAGAATAATGTATTTGTATGTAGGCTCCAGTACCAGACATCCTTCTCCGACATATTCCGGTTTCACAGCAGATTCTTTGGTAACAGCACCCTTTAATGCTTTACCAAAAAGATCTCCAATTCCTTTTACACCAGATGTTGCCTGAACACTTCCTCCCATCCATTGCATGGAACCTGCCTGAATGACTGCTGAATGATCTTTGCTAATATCAATCACAACCTGTCTTCTTCTGACATTCATCTTACTCATATAATACTCATCGATTGCATTCATTGGAGATACACTGGCATCCTGTACATATTCCAACACATGGAAATTGTCCACTGTCTTAATAAATTTTCTGTTCTCATTTTCAAGATTTACAATTCTCATAATTGTTTTCTCCTCTCTTTTACCTTCCATCTAAAAATTCAAATAGGAAACCATCTGTTCTATGAGGAAATTATATCTTCTATATTCTAATAAATACACAATTCATATGTGGAAATAGAATCCTGTATTCCACTATTTTTGAGAAATCCTCTTTTCTATTAATTTCTCTAACGATACCTCAAACCTTTTATCATCTTCCTCCGTCCGTTTTGCCGGCCCCTTCAAATGATGTTTTTTCTTTGCGTTCCTGGCTTTTTTCGCCAGATGACGTTCCATCAGCATCTGATCGATATTTTCATTTGTATACCATTTACCGCTCTGATGGATGCCATAAGCACCTTTTCCCAGAATCATTGCAGCCACACCATAATCCTGTGTCACAACAATATCTCCCTTCTGGCACAGACTAACCAGTTTAAAATCTACTGCATCGGCACCGGCTCCCACTGTGATTACTTCACTATAATCTGAATACAAAACATGATTTGCATCACATAAGAGAATAACCGGAATTTCATATTTCTTTGCTGTCTTTTCTACGATTGACACTACAGGACAGGCATCCGCATCTACTAATATCCTCATTTTTTCTTTCCTTTCGTCAGATCATAACTTTCCCCAATCATCCGCCGGATATCTTTATCCGGAACAGAGCCATCCAGGATAATAGAATTCCAGTGTATCTTGTTCATGTGATAAGCCGGGACAACAGATTCAAAAGCATTTCTCCAGAACTCTCTCCATTCCGGATCACATTTTACATTTATCCATACATAACCATCTTTATCATAAATAAGCGCAAATGTTTTCTTATTTTCCTTATGACGCATAACACACCAATTATCATCATGAAAAGGATAATCTTCATATACATCTTGAAATGAATGGCAATATTGTATTGCCTCCTGCCTTGTCTGCATAGCTTCTCCTCATTTTTTCTTTCCTCTATGTTGATCTATCTATATATTGTACTCGCAGTCGTAAATAAAATCTACAGCATGTCCAATTATCTAAACCTCGCGAAAAAAACATTTCCTGTTATGAGGAAGTGTTTTACCCTCTTTCAAAGAAAAAATCATTTGACTGCACGTTACGTGCAATTTTACGCTGTAAGGAGGAAATGGATGGAGGACATGACTTTGCGAGAGGTATGTACCGCCCTTGGTGTATCACGTCGGGCAGTACAGGGATATGAAAACGAATCTCTGGTTACTGCAACAGGTAAAAACAACCGTGGGTATCTGCTATATAACTCTGCAGCGCAGGAGAGGATCAAAAAAATCAAACTTTATCAGGATATGGGATTTTCCCTAAAGCAGATCAAGGAGATTATTGATGATTCCGGTTCTGTATTAAGAAACGCATTGATACAGCAGAAAGAAATACTCAATCAGGAAATAGAACAAAAAAAACATATGATTCATATCATTCAGGAAATATTGAACGATCTTTCTTAAAAAGAAGTGGCAAGCTCACTTCCTCAAAATACATTAATCTATCTCAAAGGGAGGAACAATACAATGAAGAAAAAATGGCTGACGGGAATTATAATTTTAACGATGGCAGTTGGTCTCACTGCCTGCGGTGAAACTGCAAAAACAACTGAAACATCAGACTCAGGAAGTACGAATTCCACACAGGAAGTATCATCCAATTATGACAACAGTTCTCTGGAAGGCATTCGAGAAGGAATCGAAAATGATTTTTCCGACACCATTCAGAAAATCAACAAAAAACTTGAAGAAACAAATTCTGCTGTTGGAAATAGCTATGAAGAGTATATAAAGAACAAACAACTGGTCACAGACTGGTATACATTTGCAATATCAGAGGAAAATGCTCTGTTTGAAAGAACCGTAGAACGTTCGGTAGAATATTACAAACTGATTGCTGCCTCCATAGATCCTGCAGATTATGATGCAAGAGACGATGCTATGGAAGCATTTTATGATGATATTTATGATGATCAGATGGACAATTTTTATGACGAAATCTACGATGATGCTATGGATGATGTATACAACACCTACTATGATGGAATAGTCGAAGACGGGTATGATGTTGCTCCATATGAGAAATGGAATGAAGAATCCAGTGCCTGTTATAAAGAATGGTCGGATTCCAGTTCTTCTATCTATAAATCATGGTCGGATACAAGTTCAAAACTATATGGATACTGGTCTGCTGTAAGCAGTGGTTTCTACCAAAAAAACTTTGATGTTGATGCAATCATCCAGCAATACGAGGAAGAAAAATCAAAATCTGAATCAACAGAAACAAAATCAGAAAGGACTTCTGCAGAGCAGGCAGATTCATCACAAACCGATGGTATCCGCCCTGAATTTCAGGAAGCTATGGACAGCTACGAAGCATTCTTTGATGAATATGTCTCTTTCATGAAAGAATATGAAAACGCCAGCCAGGATGATGTTCTCGGTATGATGGACGAATATACAGATTATCTGAAACAATACACAGAAACCATGAGTAAAATGGAAGCGCTGGACGACGGTGATCTTTCTACCGAAGAAGCACTTTATTATGCAGAGGTTACAAACCGGATCAGCAAAAAACTAATAGAAGTTGCCCAATAAAAATACTTTCAACAACAAGGAGACTGCACCGCAATCTGCTAGCAGTCTCCTTGTTTATAAATTCAAATATGTAATCGGATTTTGTGCATTTTGGTTCAGCTTTAAGCGTGCAATCGACTTATATAAGTAAAACTTCTCTACCTCATCCATTGGCTCATTGTTTTCAAATCCTTCATCCACAAAAAATAATCTATTTTCTGTTTTCGGTGTTAGAACAATATCCTGTCTGGGAAGTTTGTCTTTTGCCTCTTTACAAACATACCACTGTGTTGGTTTATAAACAGCAACAATCAAAGAATTGTAGACACCAATAACATATTCAGCTTGTTTCACACGATTCATAGATGCTCTCCATACTCCGCGAACCGTATCATACAAAGTTTTTGCATCCATGTCTCTCCTGTATAACTTATTTATCTTTATAACAAGAAGCTTATGCCTGATATCTGATTGCTGTAACTCGACAGCACCATATTCCTTTTCATATTCTTCTACAGATAACGCCTCCGATGAATGATGTCCGGAAACAATATTTGTCAGTCCAATATCACTAATATAATTAAAGGCATTGATCAGTGATGCTTCAGCTGCAAATGCC
>CAMBLS010000108.1 GCA_945868485.1 uncultured Lachnospiraceae bacterium
GACAAGATACTTGCCATGAAGGTGTCCGAAATGGGAATGCAGGTCAATGAAGATTTGCTTGATGGCGTCAATGCTGATCTTTCTGAGGATGATACTGAAGAGGGCGAGTCAGCTGTAAAGACCGTGGAAGTAAGTGAACTTCGTTTCCCAAGACTTTCTGGTGTGGACGAATATTTTAAAAACGAATATGTAGCACCAGAGTATGACACTACTGCTTCGCTGGAAGAGCTTTGCCAGAAGTTTCGTAACTTTGCAGCTTCCAGACTGGGACTGTACTATGATTTGGAGGTTATGAAACACATTTTTGCGGCTTTTGGAGCAGCCAAGATGGTGATCTTGCAGGGTATTTCCGGTACAGGAAAAACCTCCCTGCCCTATGCGTTTGGACAGTTTATACAATATCCTTCCGTAATCTGCTCCGTACAGCCTTCCTGGAGAGATCGTACAGAGCTGGTTGGTTATTATAATGAATTTACCAAGAAATACACGGAACCTGAATTTTTGAAAACATTGTATGAAGCACAATATGTAGATGATGTGCGTGTAGTGATTCTGGATGAGATGAATATTGCGCGTGTGGAATATTATTTTGCTGAAATGCTTTCCATTCTGGAATTACCCAGAGAGGAAGAACGTTTTATCAGTCTGGTATCCTCACGAACCGCTTCCGACCCGGATAAGATGAAGGATGGCAAGATATGGATTCCCTCGAATATCTGGTACATTGGAACCATCAATAACGATGATTCTACCTTTGCGGTATCTGATAAGGTTTATGACCGTGCAATTCCGATTGACCTGGATGAAAAGGCTGAATTTTTCGAAGCACCGGATCAGGAGCCTATACGTTTAAGCTATACGTACTTAGTAAAGCTGTATGATGAGGCGAAAAAGAAATATCCGATTTCTCAGGAAATGTTGATGGAAATGGATAAGCTGGACAGCTATCTGATTAAACATTTCCGCCTGACATTTGGTAACCGTATTATGAAGCAGATGAAAGACTATGTTCCCTGCTATGTAGCGTGTGGCGGAACGGAAATTGATGGAATCGACTTTATCTTTGCAAGCAAGATATTAAGAAAGTTTGAATCACTGGGAATGGGCTTTATCAGAGATGAGATTGATGGACTGATTAAGTACCTGGATCATGTTTTTGGTGAAGAAAATATGCAGATCAGCAAAAACTATCTACTCCGTTTGAAAAAAATGGGTGCAAGTTAAGGTGGGCATAAATGTCATTTGAGGATAACAAAGATACCATAGAAAATGTATATGAAGAGATGATTGACAATCTGTCACCGGAGCTTTCGGAGAATAAGTATTATCAGTATTTTTATAATCTGCTGGAAACAGGAAATAATTACTGCAAATTTTTCAGTTCCAAGCTGGTAAAAAATATTGATGAAGAATGGGTCAAGGCAATCGAGGAAGCCCTGCCTGCACTTCAGACCGTAGTACTCAACCCGAGAAAGTTCATTGAAGAGGACAGAGAGGTTGTCAACATTGCCATGGCGAGGAATATCTCCCCCGAGTCCATTCAACATCTTTTGCAGCACAGCAACATGATTGATCAGGTCAATGAGGACGGGACAGTAATTCCAAACCGTATTTTAAATGTGTTTAAGGAAGAAAGTTATAATACCTATGAAAACCGCTTCATCTGTACGCTCCTTTTGGAATTGCAGCAGTTTATCAACAAGCGTTTCAATGTGATTTTTGATAACAGCAAGGATGAGAGGGGAACTTTTTTTGAGATGGAATCCATGATAGACAACTATACGGAAACCATTGATTATAAACTGGAAATAAAGATCAGAGAAAAGCAGACAGACATTGACAACGAAGAAGAAAATATGGGTATTTTTACCCGTATCTCCAAGATACACAGGCAGATTAACGATCTGGCAAGCAGCGGTTTTATGACCACCATGCGCCAGTATCCGCTTGTAAGGCATCCCATTGTAAAGACCAATGCCATTGGCAAGAACCTGAATTACAAGGCATGCCACAAGCTCTGGAACTATATACATGCCTATGACAGAATTGGCTATAAGGTGGATCTGGTCAAACAGGAGCCGATGATTACCAAGGAATTTGAAAGGGATATTTATAATTCCTTCTTGTGGGATTATTTTATGCTCCGAAATTTTCAGGAGCAGACAGATGCCTTAAATCCTAACCGTCCAAAGAGAAAAAAGGAAATTACTGTGAAATATATCCGGCAGGTTTTGGATGAGATTGTCAGAGGGCTGGACATGCCGGACGCCAATGTCAGAAAACTGATTTTGAATGAGCTTTCCGACCTGCAGCTGAAGCGAAAGGCAGAAAGGATGAATGCAGAGGCAGCAGAAAAGAAGAGCGGAAAGAGTACCAGGAGAAAAGGAAAGAGAAGACAGTAAGATGAAACGGGCAGTAAAAATCCTGGAGATCTTATTTTTAATTGGAATGCTCCTTATGTGCGGAGCAGTGATTCTCGCAGGCAATGGGAAAATACCGTATATTTTTGGTTACCGCATTTTACAGGTGGTCAGTGACAGTATGCAGCCCACCATATCAGATGAAACCTGTATTGCAATCAAGCAGGTCAAAAAGGAAGAAATACATGTGGGTGATATTATTACCTTTGTATCAGAGGCACCGGATATCAGAGGCTATCTGAACACCCACAGGGTGCATGAGATAATTCAGGATACAGAAAGCGGTGAAACGCTTTTTATTACAAAAGGGGATGCCTGTATGGCACCGGATGAATACCCGGTGGAGTATGAGCAGATTGTTGGAAAATATGCAGGGGAATTGCCATTTGGCAAATGGATTTACAGGGGGATTATTTTTTTGACTGATCGCACCCACTATTTTATAGTGGTGATCGTTCCCTTGTTATTTTGCTGTATGTCATATTTTAAGCAGCTGATTGCGGCGCTGCTTGGAAAAGAAAAGGATGCTTCATGAAAAAGGAACAGATAATTACAAGCGCTGTAATGCTTGTGGTCAGCGTTCTGGTGCTGATCAGTGTAACAATTGCATGGTATACGGGCAATCAGGATCGTCCTACTGTTACCGGGATGCAGATGTCAGCCGCAGAGGTGGGGGAGATTAAGATTGCATTGGCGCCCGGGGGAGAGGATATTAAGAATCTTTCTGAGACAACTAAGTATGCAGATACAGGATTGAACGAGCTGACAATTAACATTGAAAAGGATGCACAAGGAAATGTAAAGATAGCACCCGGAACCTATGGCAAAATCACTTTTTATGTGACCTCGATGGATGTTTCTGTTCGTTCCTGTAAGGTGGTGCCAATTGTGCAGATACAGCAGACAGCAGATGGAATTTGGTATCCGGTTTCCATAGCAGAAGATTCCGGTATACCAGAAGCACCTGATGGGTTGGATGCCGCCAGTGCTGCTTTATTAGAAGAATTATACACTATTGTACATGGTAAAAAGGCAGCAGGCGTACAGCCGGCGAAAACCAGACACATTTCGTTTTTTAAGGATGAAGCAGGAACTCAGGAAATTGATGAGGCGACTCCATATCTTGTGGAGTGGAGTGCAGATGAGGCAGCTGCCAAAACAGAAAAGCCGGTAACCATCTATTGGAAATGGCATTATGAGTATCCATTTACTGCGGAAGAAACAGCAACACTGAATCAAACAGAAAAAAGTATCAAAATAAATGAGTATGATGCAGAAGATACAAAGCTTGGAAATCATGTAAAAAACATGCGTTTTCATTTTACATTTTCCACTCAGTAGGTAATCAGGAGAAACAGAAGGGTGAAGAAAAGAAACCTATCGAAAAAAATAAAAATGCAGATACTGGCATGGGCAGTCGTTGCGTGCTTGGTTTCGCTGATTGGAGGCTCCTTTGCATGGTATACCATTCAAAACAGGGAAGCAGACAGTAAAACGGTGGAGGTAATGGAGCCTTATTTTCTCAAACTTCAAAATCCGGGTGACACTGCGGAACTGCAGCTGGCAGTGGGCAGTCTTTTCCCGGGAAAAACCAAGCAGGTGGTTTTTTGCGTCAGTAACAAGGAAAACGAGGAAGGTGGCAATGTTATCATGGGTGGTGGAGATTTTGACTACACCATGGAAGTGATTTATACAGAGAATCTTGCCTTAAATTATAAAATTTATGAACTGGAAAAGGTAAGTGAAAGCGAGAAAGACAATCCTGAAACCATTTGGGCAGAGTATAGTGAGACTGGTGGAACCAAGAAGGTTAACTACTGGAAGAAGAAAACTGGAACTGCTCTGATTGGCGATGATTCTATTACAAGCGAAAGACAAGCACAGGCGGGGCTGACTGAAAACGTTTCCGAAATTATGAATAAAGGGAAATATATTTCCTATGATAAAAATACAAATGGAGAAAAATTACATCTGCAGAGCAAAACGGATGGATACAATCCACAATTTTTTGTGATGGAGATTACATGGAATACGGCTGTAACAGAGCAGCCTGGCTTCAGCTTTTCGGATTATGAGAAGGAAACAGATATGATTTATATTCTGGTAAAGGCATTGCAGCTGAAACCGGAGAAGGGAACAACTTGAAAAGAAATACGAACTCAAAAAGGACTAATAGAATAATATATATTCTTTTGCCTGTGCTTTTGCTTCTGGCAGGTGGGAGCTTTGCCCTTGCCAAATATATGGCACAAAGTGCAAAACCGGGAATTGCCATTGCTACCGGTGTGTATTTTACAGGAAACTATGCAGGAGAAGCAAGTTCAGGCGATGACATGGCGGATGCGCTCGAAAGTATTGTTTCTGTAGAATATCGGTCAGCACAGAAGGAATATCAAACATTTGATTTTGAAGTGAGGAATCACGAAAATATCTTATTGTTCAATGATAGTAACCTTAATATTCCTTATACCATTAGCTTTTTTTTAGCGGCAGAGCCTAAGGCTGGGGACAGCTATACTCTTGGTTATAAGGACGATGCAGGAAATAATCAGACTGTACAATTGACAACCACGAGCACTACTCCGATTTCCAATACCTTAAAAGGAGGCGCTGCTTTAAAGGATACCTATTCCATTACTGTAAAATCAGCAGATTCCTCGACAGTGCCGATTTATGTTCGTGTAACTGCCACCGACGTTGTTCAAAAGACATTAAAGGGGAAAATGATATTGACTCCATTAATGGAAAGTGGGGAATTTATTAAAAGTCAGGGCTTTGTGAAGGCAGATGGCAATGCCATTACGGAATTTACCACGGTCAGTGGTCAGTCAGAATTTTCTTATAAGATTACCACCGGAGGAACCAAGTCTGCTACAGGAACAGAAACACTTAAGATATGCTGGGAACCGACAGTTTTTGACATTGACAGATACTCTGCTGCCTTTCAGAGCTGGCGGACTGATGCTCAATGGAAGCCGGAGGCATTGACAAGTTCAGAGCTTTCAGAGGATTGGGCTAATGGTTGGAGCACAGGAAGCTATATTACAATCAAGGCATCCTCATATTCTTCGGCGACCATTGGTTTTTTCAGAGGAACTGATTTTGAGACTAAAGTGACAAATCTTGATTTAATGAATAAATATATTCATGTGATTAAAGTGCAATAGAGCTAACAGGGTTATACTAAAGGAGTTATTAAATGAAAAGGAGATGGATACGGGCTATAGCAGCATTTATGGCAATTCTGTTGTCTGTAAATAGCGGCCTGATAGATTTGAATATCACAGCATATGCACAGGGGCAGCAGATTCCGAGCAGTCCTTCTACTTTGGGTACGCCATCGGCAGACCCAATTGAGTCTGCTGAGCCGGAAGTAACTAAAGAACCTGTTCCATCTACAGCTCCGTCTTCACCGGTACCGTCATCTGTTCCTACAGTTTCAGCAGACCCTGGTGCATCCATATCGCCATTACCATCTACAGATCCAACACCTTCTAGTAGCCCTGTGACTTCGGCTGATCCCGATGCTTCACCATCGATTACGCCGGATGCAGCGGCATCACCGGATGCTTCGGTAAGCCCAAGTGCTTCTGCCACACCAATGGATGAGGAGATGATGGCAGGGTTTAGTCTTAGAGCAACACGTGATATAGGGGATTCTGGATTGCCGGAAAATTATAATGATTATGTAGGTGGAGAAGCGTACAATCTGACAACAGCACAGGATTTTATCAGGCTGCAGGAACATAGTAAATCAAGAGAGTTTACTGGAATTACCTTTAGGATTGGTAATGAAATCAAGGAAATCAGCAAGGATTATGTTGTAAACAATGATGGAACAACAACTGCATTTTCACAACCATTTACCGGATTTGGATCAGCGACTTATCCATTTACGGGAAATTTCGAGGGAATCTATACAAGTGGGGATGTAATCTACAAGCTGAGTACACCACTTTTTGATTATTTAGGAGAGGGTGCAACCATATCCAATCTTACCCTGGAAGGACAGAGTGGATGTAATGCGGGAATTGCAAAGAAAATTGTGAGCAGTAGTGATGATGCAACCGTTTCCCTCAAAGATATTACCCTGAAGGGGACGCTGTCTGATTTAGGAAATGTGGGAATGATTGCAGCAGATATAGGAGATGATGTCTCTCTGACCCTCACGAATGTTGACGTAAATATGACAGCCGAAAGCTCCGGTGGCAATGCAGGAGGCATTGCTGGAAGTGTAGGGAAGGACTTTCAGGTCACATCGACGGGCAGCACAATTGCAGGCACAGTAAAAGGACAGGCAGCGGCAGGCGGCTATTTTGGAACTGTGACAGGAAGCTATACATGGGACAGAAGCAGCACTACACTGGCAGATGGTGTCAGTGTAGTAGGGAATGGAGGCTATAACGGTCAGTTCGCAGGAAAGCTGTGCAAGGCAGGGGAAGGAGATACTGTTTTCACTGTCAAAGACAGCGATGACATTACATTAGAGGCGAAGGTATCCGGCACGGGAACAAGTGGCGGATTATTCGGTGTGTGTGAGGCTGGAACAAAATTAAAAATAGAAAACGCACTTACAGTTCAGGGAACGGTAGGAAATAATGAAGCTGCTACTGCAGGAGGATTGCTTGGTAAGATAGAGGCGGACTTTACACTTAGTATGGGAAGCTTTCAGAATAATGCCAGTGTTGTGGGAGCACAAGCATCTGGTGGTATGTTTGGGGAAATTTCAAGTCCCTTTACACTGGACAGACCAGGTAATGCAGAGATTAATATTAATCAGACAGTGGGCGATGGAAATGGAAGTGCCGGAGGCTATGGGGGAAAGGTAAGTGCAGGTATTAGTGTGCCTTCACTTACTGTTGCCGCAACCATCAGTGGTACAAATGCTGGAGGTATTTTAGGAGAAGCAGCTGCTTGTCGTATTTTGATAGAGAATCCTTCTGTTACAGAAACTGCACAGGTTCATGGAAGTACAGCTGCTGGTGGTATTGTAGGACTGGTGTCGGAAAGCGCAGTAGAATTGCAAGGACAAATCAGTATTGCCAAAATTAATATTGGCGAAGCTGATCCGGCAACAGGCTCTATTGTGGGTAAGCAGTCAGAAAGTCTTGTGTATCTTGCTGATGGCTCAACTCAATTAGGGATAGATGCCAATATGACAACTTTAAGAGAGGCTGGTACCTATGGGGGGATCTTCCGAAACCAGACAGAGGGAAGCGGCAAATTGATTGGGGATGGAACTCTCGAAAATGTAGGAAAGATTAACCGTAGTGTATCAGGTACAGCGGGAAATTATACGCTGGCAGGAACATCAGATTTTGAATGTCTGGCAATTGCATTAAACAGTCAGGAAAGGTTTGGAATGGAGGCATTTGTTACCGGAGAAACGGTGGCAAGACTCCTCTCAGGAACTTACAGCGTTACAGGAAATGCAGATATTTCCTATGATAAAACTGGAATTGTGACTTTAAACAGGAATGATCAGGATAATAATCTTACTTATGCATTTACAGGCAGCATGAAGGGAAATGGCAGTAATATTACCATTACACAGACCAGCAGAGTTACAGGTGAAGATGTCAAGAAGGATAGCAATGCCGGGCTGTTTGCAAGCATTGGAAGTGCAACCTTTGAGAATTTAACCATTGATGGAACAGTGGC
>CAMBLS010000109.1 GCA_945868485.1 uncultured Lachnospiraceae bacterium
ACCCGCACTGGGAACATCAGAAAGGCCTAAAATTTCTACCGGTGTAGAAGGCAGTGCTTCCTTTACTCTTCTGCCCTTATCATCAATCATGGCTCTCACTTTACCATGGCTTGCACCTGCAGAAATAAAGTCTCCCACATGCAGGGTACCCTTCTGTACCAGTACTGTTGCCACGGGGCCGCGTCCCTTATCCAGCTCTGCTTCAATGACAAGGCCTCTTGCACGTCTGTTAGGATTTGCTTTTAATTCCAAAATCTCTGCTGTCAATAAAATTGTTTCAAGCAGGTTTTCAATTCCTTCACCGGATTTTGCAGAAACAGGAACAAATTCTGTACTTCCGCCCCAGTCTACAGGAATCAGCTCATATTCAGTCATTTCCTGCTTTACTCTGTCAATATTTGCTCCCGGCTTATCAATCTTGTTTACCGCAACAATAATTTCAATTCCCGCAGCTTTGGCATGATTGATTGCTTCTACTGTCTGGGGCATAACACCATCATCTGCTGCCACCACAAGAATTGCAATATCCGTGGAATTTGCACCACGCATACGCATAGCAGTAAATGCTTCATGTCCGGGTGTATCAAGGAAGGTAATGGACTGACCATTAATATTTACAGTATATGCACCTATGTGCTGTGTAATACCACCAGCTTCCTTATCTGTTACATTTGTTTTACGAATGGCATCCAAAAGAGAGGTTTTACCATGGTCAACGTGACCCATAACACAGATAACCGGAGGTCTGTTTTCCAGTTTTTCTTCTGCCTCATCCTCTTCTTTAAGAAGTTCCTCGATTACGTCTACCTTTACTTCTTTTTCACAGATGATTTCATAATCAATGGCAATATTTTCTGCATCTTCAAAAGAAATCTCTGAATTTACAGTTACAATCTGTCCCTGCAAAAACAGCTTCTTAATAATCGCTGAAGGCTGAAGCTTCATCTTGTCAGCCAGTTCCTTAATCGTAAGCGAATCAGGAATGGTAATGACCTTAATCTGCTCTTCGGCTACCTCTTCTACCTTCTTTTCAGGCTTAATAAATCTGCCTGCTTTATTTTTATTCTTCAGCGCTACTTCGTCATCCTCATACATAAAATCTTTCTTAGATTTTTTATCTCTTTCCTGACCCATCCTGCGCTTTTCTTCATCTCTGCGCTTTTCATCTTTAACCGGGGCATCTGCAACGAAACTCTTACCTGGCTTTTCGCTTCGCTTAAATCGATTATCCTGCCCCTGAGTTCCTCTCTCAGGGCGGTTATTATTGTTACTAGGTCTGTTATTATTCCGATTAGAGCCATTATCCCTGAAATCGTTCCTGCTACCCTGATTACCTGTGCGATTAACGCCTTCAGGTCTGCGAGCGTCATTTCTTGCAGGCCTTTCGCCCTGATTGTTTCCACCATTTCCCTGAGTCTTCTCATTTTTCTGGTACCTTTCATCTCTTGGGTTTGCCTTCGGTGCATTGCCTTCCCTTACAGGAGATGCAGGCTTTACATTTTCTACAACAGGCTTCTGCACTGCCTGAGCATTCTTTGCCGCAATACGCTCACTTTCCATTCTTCTTGCATTCTGTTTAAAATCTACCTGTGTGCTCTCAGGAACGGAAGGTGCTGTCAGAGGACGAATAATCTTATGAGGTGCTTCCTGCTGAGGTCTCCCCTGATTGGGGCGATTATTGCCTGCAGGTCTGTTCCCCTGTGCCTGCTTACGTTCCCCCTGAGGACGTTGTCCCGGGATATTGCTGTTATGAGGATTGCTTACAAAAATAATTTTCTTCTTTTTCTTCGGCTGTTCGCCTGCATTCTGAACAGGCTTTGCTTCTTTATTTTCTACCGTCTTTGCTGGTTTTTCTTCTACCTTTTCCTCTGCCTTAGGAGCTGAGGGTTTTTCCGCTTTGGGAGTCGTTTCCTCTGCCTTGGGAGCTGCCTTTCCAAATGCCTTTCTAACCATATCCGCCACATCCTCTTCTAATGAGCTCTGGGCAGCCTTTACCTCAATTCCTTTATCCTGCAGGAAAGCAATCACTTCTTTACTTTGCTTTTCCAATTCTTTTGCTATTTCATGCACTTTAATTTTGGCCATTCTATTACCTCCGTCTTAATTCCTATGATTCTTCCAAATGTTTTATTATACTTGCTGCCATCCCCGGATCTGTTACCGCAACCGAAGCCCTCATTTCTTTCCCGATTGCTCTTCCAAGCGCTTCCTTTGTTGCATAAAAGAAAATCGGGGTCTGATAAAAATCACACATGTTGTTAAACATTTTCTTTGTATTATCAGATGCATCTTTTCCTACAATTACCAGCGATGCACGACCTTCTTTCACCGCTTTTTCCGTAGAGAACTCACCACTCACCAGATTTCGTCCTCTGGCCGCCAGTCCTAAAAGGGGCAATATCCTGTCATTCATTAAGGGCATCAAACTCCTTTTCCAGCTTGTCATAAACTTCATTTGGAATACTCATTTTAAAAGACCGCTCTAATCCTTTATTTTTTCGTGCTTTTGTAAGGCATTCCTTCTCCTTACACAAATAAGCGCCTCTTCCATTCTTTTTCCCGGTTACATCCAATACAATTTCATCCTCCGGTGTCTTAAGGATACGCATCATTTCCTTTTTACTTTTCATTTCTCCGCATCCTACACACTGTCTCATGGGGATTTTTTTCGCCATCAAAATTCCCCCTATTCTTCCATATCAGAAGCCTCGTTATTTCCTTCGCTTCCCTCTTCCACATCCTCCTCATATTCCTCATCATACTCGTCATATTCATCATACTCATCCATATAATCTTCGTAACGGAATCCGGGAGCATCCTTTGCCTGTGTTTCACTCTTTATATCGATTTTATATCCTGTAAGTCTTGCAGCCAGCCTTGCATTCTGACCTTCCTTTCCGATTGCAAGCGAAAGCTGATAATCAGGCACAACCACCTTAGCTGTCTTTTCATCCGGGTCAGCAAAAACTGCAACAATCTTAGCAGGAGAAAGTGCATTTTGAATCAGATTACCAGGGTTCTCATCCCAGTTGATAATATCAATCTTTTCGCCTCTCAGCTCTTCTACAATAGAATTAACTCTGGCACCATTTAATCCAACACATGCACCAACCGCATCTACATTCGGATTATTGGATCTGACTGCCATCTTGGTTCTGCTTCCCGCTTCTCTGGCAATGCTCATAATCTCTACTGTACCGTCCTTAATCTCAGTAACCTCTGCTTCAAACAGACGCTTTACCAGTTCCGGATGAGTACGGCTTACTAAAATTCGAGGTCCTTTAGGTGTATTCTTCACTTCAAGAATATATACCTTGATTCTTTCGGTAGGCTTAAATATTTCTCCCTTTACCTGCTCACTTTCATTTAAAATACCATCGGCTTTTCCAAGATTAATGCTGATATTCTTACCGATGTAACGCTGAACGATACCGGTTACAATATCCTTTTCCTTTTCAAAATACTGATTATAAATAACACTTCTTTCTTCTTCACGAATTTTCTGTAAGATTACATTCTTTGCATTCTGGGTAGCAATACGTCCAAATTCCTTAGATTTGATTTCCACATGAATCATATCACCTACTGCTGCATCAGACTTAATCTTCTGTGCATCATCAAGAGAAATCTGCAGGCAGTCATCCTCCACCTCTTCTACCACTTCCTTTTCTGCATAGCAGAGGAAATCACAGGTATCTCTGTCAATTTCAACCTTGATGTTGTCAGACTTGCCAAAATGATTCTTGCAGGCTGTAATCAAAGAGTTCTCAATTGCTTCAAACAAGGTCTCTTTACTGATTTCCTTCTCCTTCTCCAAAATATCCAGTGCTTCCATTAATTCTTTGTTCATTTTCCCTTATCCCTTTCCGCCCGTTAAGATTTCGGACTAAAAATCTAATGCCAGTTTAATTGTTGCAATCTCTTTTCTGTCAAACCTTATTTCTTCTATTTCCTTTCCTGAAACTGCTTCCAACGTAATCGTACTCTCGTCAAACGCTTTCAGCACTCCAGTAAAATCCTTGCTTCCATCTATAGGCTTGTAGGTTTTGATATCCACTTCCTGTCCTAAACTTTTCTGAAGATGCTTATCCTTTTTCAGCTGCCTGCCTAATCCCGGAGAGCTGACCTCCAAAATATAGGCATCCTCAATAAAATCTGTTCTGTCAAGTTCATCTGACAATGCTCTGCTGACCGCCTCGCAGTCATTAATATTGACTCCCCCTTCCTTGTCAATATAACAGCGAAGGTACCAGTCACTTCCTTCCTTCACATACTCAATGTCATAAATTTCTACATGGTTAGCCTCCGCAATAGGCTTTAAAAGTTCTTCTGTTCTTGCTTCATAATTTTCTCTTTTTGACATGCATTCTCCTCTGAAAAAGAGCTGCTTTCTTTATGAGCCACAGCACTTTTTTCCTTAAAAAAAAGTGGACCGACAAGTCCACTCTAGATTAGTAATTATTTTTAATTCTCCTGTATTGTAGCACTCTGCTCACCAAATTGCAAGAGACTTTCTCCATTTTTTTGTATTTCTTCTTTATATAATAAGTACAAAAGCACTGCCGCCAGTACGATAAATCCAATTCCTCCAATCAAGCCCATAGGTGATGGTCCTAAAAAAACATTATAAGGGTTTTCCAAAGATGTGAAATAAATACCTGCTCCGGAAAGTCCATTTAACACCGCATGCCCAATAACAGCAGGGATACAACTGCCTGTTTTAATGGTTACATAGGATAATATAATTCCTATCACTGTACAGAAAACGCACATAGCAAGAATTCCTGTGACCGGATAACCCTGATATCCAACTCCGTAATTATGCCCCATAACAGTAAGAGGTGCATGCCACAGCCCCCAGATAATACCATTGATGAAAAGCGTAGGAATCACTTTAAATCGTTTCAGCATTTTAGGAAGAAGATATCCTCTCCACCCCCACTCTTCTCCAAAACAATTAACAAAGTTCAACAACGGTGATAAAAAGATTCCAATCAGAATCTGCACCATCATCGTACTCCTTAGCTGCTCTGTCGTAATAGTCATTTCAACTCCCTGCGCCTGTGCCTGCGCTTCGAACAGCGATTTTGCATATCCCATATTTACATCAAACCGACTTGGAAAAAGCAAAAAATATAGTACAGCTCCCAAAAAAATCAGTCCTGCAATCCCAAACCATGCAATTGCGTAATATTTCAAATTTCCCTTTAGTTTCAACGAAAGCATGACGCCTTTTCCAACCAGCTTCTCTCCCGTAACCAAACGGGTAATCAAAGCCCCAACCGAAGGCAGGAACATCATCGTGGCAATCAATGCCTGTGCCAGATAAGCCTTGTTGATATCTGTGCTTCCCACCATAGGCATGATGATGAAAATTTCAATCCCATAAGTCAAAATAAATGTAATCGCCAAATATAATAAAATACGTCTTGTATTGAGCTTTTCTTCGGAAATGTCTTCTGCTTTATTAAAGATATTCATAATTTCTCCCTCTTCAAATTCATATTGAGCAATCTAATTAAAAAATCTACTCTGCCACTGAGAATGGCCTGCTCCAGGCTCTACGTCCATGAGAATCTATAAGTTCAATACGCACATATCGGTCGGCTTCTGCTATATCATAAACAAATTCTCCGTGTGGATTATCATATACCCTTTTATCTGCCCACACTAAATTGCTAAAAACTGCAGCTCTCACAACATCTTCTGAACATTTAACATGAACATGTTTCTCATCATATTCAATACTAAAAAACAGCGGTCCCTGACTTGCATATGCATTACCAGCATTAATTGCTTCAATAAGTGCATCTGCTGTCAGTTCATCTGCCCCGACCATAGTATAAGAATATGTATGTTCACCAGTATACCAATGGCTGTCATCTGTGGCCACACAATTGACTAATCTGCCCTTAGAAGCCCATAAATCAAAATAATGTGAACTATCTGCTCTACCCACATTCCATGGTGCTGCAGACACTGAATTGTAAATCTCTACCGCCGCTATTCCCGTCATCTCAAACAGATCAGCAGGTTCCATAAGTGACCATGCTGGATGGGCAAGTATAGCAATTCCCCCTGCAGCATTTATCCTATCAATGACATCCTGTGGGCTTACAACATTTCCAATTGGAAGGCTTTTTTCTTCGTAATACTGTAATAACTCCAAATTACTCTCTGTTCCAATAGAAAGAATATGATACACTGGGAAATCTATATTATTTCCTAAATCCCATTCTGCTCCCGGAATTAAAAGCATGTTCTCATACATTCCACCTTTTGATGGTTGCCTATGATCTGTAACAGAAATAAAATCATACCCTGCTTTCTGGTAAATCTCACATGCTTCTTCTACAGAGACATGTCCATCAGAACGTGTAGTATGTAAATGTAAGTTTCCCTTATACCAATTAGTCCCATTCAATAATTGTTTCATAATAATTCAGTCCTCACCCCATCTACTGCAGTTCCTGACTATGTAGCATCATTCCGTTTGTTTTCTGCCAGTTTACCATTTCATCTTTCCTGATTTAACACCATGATACACTCTGCTACAAGCTCTGTCAAATCCTTTTTGACCTGTTCTCTTTTCTCCAAAGATGCACTCTTTACCACCCGTAGGAAGCAGAATTTGAGCTTCTTACTTTCTTATTTATGTACCTTACGGTTACAATGTCGATAATTTTTATTTCTTACGATAAAAACCTCCGAAACAGAATTACCAATTTACTGTTTCGAAGGTTTTATTATTCTTGTCTCAAATAGTTACACGAAAACGTCTGTACACTTTATCCCTCTACTATGAGATATCTTCCATCACCCACGTCAAATACTTCATCCGCTTCCAGAATTTCGTCACCTTTCAGGTTATCTACATCAATACCCTCTTCTTCAAAGAATTCCCATACCTCATCTACTGAGTTTACCACTACTGCAAGGCACTCTTCAAGAAATGCTTCTGCTTCCTCTAAGTTGGAAACCACATCCTCTTCTGGGAACAACTGGCTCTGATTGTCCAGAAAACACTGTAATACCTCATCATCAAATTCGCGCATAAAATAACCCTCCCGTAGCATTTGCTGATTGATACTATTATTATGCTGTCAGGTACTGTCTACGTCAATATCTAAGGGAAAAATTTTTTATTTATCACCTGCCAAACACCCTTTTCTTTCCATCCGGGACAAATTCGGTCAGCTGCCTCCTTTACTTCTTCGACTGCCGTATCCACTGCATAACTGATTCCTGCTGCTTTCATCATACCTATATCATTGTTGTTGTCACCAAAAGCCATGGTTTCTTCCCTGGTAATGCCAAGATAGTTTTCCAGAATTTTCAGACCCTTTCCTTTATCCACAGACGAATCCATAAAATCTACCCATTCTTCCCCTGCCATACATGCTTTTACCTGACCATTCCATTCCGGGATAAAACGGCTCGTTCCCAGTTCCCTGATGCTTCCCTTTCGATAAACTGCAATCTTAATGATCTCCTCTTTTTCCGCAAGTACATCCTTTACCTGTCTGAAGTCATTATGATATCCATAAGTAAGAAGATCAATAAATTCTTTATTCTTGCTCTCCACAAGGGCACCATTTACCGTGGAAATCATTGTTTCACACTCTCCATAATAAGGGCGAAGCATCTCCATAATTCCTTCAATATGCTCCTGCTTCATGGGCGTAACCGAAATGTTTTTATGCTGGTAACGGATATGTGCACCGTTTTCTGCAATATAAGCAATATCGTCCACTACCTCCCTGAACACATTCTTAAGGCTTGCATATTGTCTTCCACTGGCAGCGCAAAACAAAATACCTTCTTCTTTTAATCTTTTAATGGTTTCCACCATTTCCGGATATAAATCCGGGGTAGAATCCTTAATTAACGTGCCATCTACATCTGATGCAATCAATTTAATCATGGTTTATATTCCCTCGCCATTTGAAGTTTCGTCTTATCTGCCTGTCAGTATTGATATCTTTTCATTTCCTGGTAAAGTCTTACGATTTGCAGTCCCACCACATTATTATAATCTCCATGAATTTCTTTGATAAATGCAGCGC
>CAMBLS010000110.1 GCA_945868485.1 uncultured Lachnospiraceae bacterium
ATGACGTTTCCGTCTCTATCCTTGATTTCCTCACAGGAATATCTTCCTGTAATTCTATCCTTTAAGCTTTCAATGGTTTCTTTACCATCCATGAAAGCAGATACCCACATACCAGGAATTTCTTCCTTGCCTTCCATACAGTCAACCTCACGGATAATCAAATCCTGTGATACGTCAACCATACGTCTGGTCAGGTAACCGGAGTCAGCTGTACGAAGCGCTGTATCAGACAGACCTTTACGCGCACCGTGAGCAGACATAAAGTATTCCAATACGTCCAGACCTTCACGGAAGTTTGACTTGATAGGCAATTCAATGGTTCTACCGGTTGTATCAGCCATCAGACCACGCATACCTGCAAGCTGTTTAATCTGCTGATTGGAACCACGGGCACCAGAGTCAGCCATCATAAAGATGTTATTATATTTATCCAGACCTGCAAGCAGTACATCTGTCAACTTCTTATCTGTTTCATTCCATGTTTCAACAACTGCACGATATCTTTCTTCTTCTGTAATCAGACCACGTCTGAAATTCTGTGAAATTTTATCTACAGTCGCCTGTGCTTCATCCAGCATTTCCTGCTTCTGCTCAGGCACGGTCATATCGGAAATAGAAACAGTCATTGCTGCTCTTGTTGAATATTTATAACCGGTTGCCTTGATCAAATCCAGAACTTCTGCTGTTACAGAAGCACCATGGGTATTAATTACCTTTTCAAGAATCTGTTTTAACTGCTTCTTGCCAACGTGGAAATCCACTTCAGGGAGCAGGAAGTTCTCCGGCTTAGTTCTGTCAACGTATCCTAAATCCTGGGGAAGAATCTCATTGAACAGGAAACGTCCTAATGTGGACTCTACAATTCCGGAAACAATTTCACCTTCCGCATTCTTCTTAGATACTCTTACTTTAATTCTGGAATGAAGGGTACATGCACCGTTTTCGTAAGCCAAAATCGCTTCATTTACACTCTTATAGGATCTTCCTTCACCAATTGCACCGGGGCGTTCCTGTGTCAGATAGTAAATACCAAGTACCATATCCTGTGAAGGTACGGCAACAGGACCACCATCAGAAGGCTTTAACAGGTTGTTAGGTGATAACAGCAGGAAGCGGCATTCTGCCTGCGCTTCCACGGAAAGCGGAAGATGCACAGCCATCTGGTCACCATCGAAGTCGGCGTTAAATGCGGTACATACCAACGGATGAAGCTTAATCGCCTTACCTTCTACCAGAATGGGTTCAAATGCCTGAATACCAAGTCTGTGCAGTGTAGGAGCACGGTTCAGCATTACAGGATGCTCCTTGATTACCTCTTCCAGCACATCCCATACCTGGGTATCCAGTCTTTCTACCAGTTTCTTTGCATTTTTAATATTCTGTGAAATGCCTCTTGCAACTAATTCCTTCATTACAAAAGGTTTAAACAATTCAATTGCCATTTCCTTGGGAAGACCACACTGGTAAATCTTAAGTTCAGGTCCAACCACGATAACGGAACGTCCGGAATAGTCTACACGCTTACCTAACAGGTTCTGACGGAAACGTCCGGATTTACCTTTCAACATATCAGACAGAGACTTAAGTGCCCTGTTTCCGGGGCCGGTTACCGGCCTGCCACGTCTGCCGTTGTCAATCAGTGCGTCAACCGCTTCCTGAAGCATTCTCTTTTCGTTGCGCACAATAATATCCGGTGCACCCAGCTCCAAAAGTCTCTTCAGACGATTGTTACGGTTGATAATTCTTCTATATAAATCATTTAAGTCTGAAGTTGCAAAACGTCCGCCATCCAGCTGTACCATAGGACGCAAATCCGGAGGAATAACAGGAATGGCATCCATGATCATCCATGAAGGATCATTTCCTGATTCTCTGAAAGCCTCCACAACTTCCAGTCTCTTGATAATCCTTGCTCTCTTCTGACCTGAAGATTCCTTCAGACCAGTCTTTAATTCTACCGCTTCTGTTTCAAGGTCAATTGCCTGAAGCAGTTCCTTGATTGCCTCAGCGCCCATGCCTACACGGAACTTGTTTCCCCAGGTTTCTCTTGCATCCTGATATTCTTTTTCAGATAAAACCTGCTTATATTCCAGATTGCTTTCGCCCTTATCCAAAACAATATAGGAAGCAAAATACAATACCTTTTCAAGTACTCTAGGAGATAAATCCAAGATCAATCCCATACGGCTGGGAATCCCTTTAAAATACCAGATATGGGATACGGGAGCTGCAAGCTCAATATGTCCCATACGCTCTCTACGAACGCTTGCCTTGGTTACTTCCACGCCACAACGGTCACAGACAACGCCTTTATATCTGATTTTCTTATATTTACCACAGTGACATTCCCAGTCCTTACTGGGTCCAAAAATCTTTTCACAGAACAAACCATCCTTTTCAGGCTTCAAGGTTCTGTAATTGATGGTCTCCGGCTTTAAAACCTCGCCTCTTGACCACTCTCTGATTTTTTCAGGTGATGCTAAACCAATTCTGATGGCATCAAATGTCATCGGCTGATACACTTCTTGCTTTGTTTCTGACATCGCTATTCCATGCTCCTTTCAAAGTCTGGAGATTCGCATCTGGCAAATCTCCGGCTTTATTATTCATCAAATGAATCAGAATCCATTACTTCATCAAACTCGTCATCAAAACTATCGTCCAAATCTTCCTCATCATCGGCACTTACCAGTTCGCCGCTGTCTTCATCGAATTCCTGCTGCTGATAACCCATGGAGCTAAAGGAGCCTTTATCATAATCATAATTCTTATCGTCTCCCTCCATCTCATAACGATAATCTGTATCACCGTAATCAATGGTTTCCATAATTTCAACTTCAGTATTATCTTCACGAAGAACTCTTACATCAAGTCCAAGAGACTGCAGTTCCTTAAGCAGAACCTTAAATGACTCAGGAATACCAGGCTCAGGGATATTATCACCCTTAATAATTGCCTCGTAAGTCTTCACACGTCCGACAACATCATCAGATTTCACGGTCAGAATTTCCTGCAAGGTATAGGAAGCACCATATGCCTCAAGTGCCCAAACTTCCATTTCTCCGAAACGCTGTCCACCAAACTGTGCTTTACCACCCAAAGGCTGCTGTGTTACCAGTGAGTAAGGACCTGTAGAACGAGCATGGATCTTATCGTCAACCAGATGATGGAGCTTCAGGTAATGCATATGTCCAATGGTAACCGGACTGTCAAAATATTCACCGGTTCTACCATCACGAAGCCTTACCTTACCATCTCTTGAAATTGGAACTCCTTTCCAGAGTTCTCTATGGTCACGATTCTTATATAAATAATCCATCACTTCAGGAAGAAGCTCTGCCTTATGCTTCGCTTCAAACTCTTCCCAGCTTAAATTTACATAGTCATTAGCAAGATCAAGGGTATCCATGATGTCAATTTCGTTTGCACCGTCAAATACCGGAGTGGCAACATTAAAGCCAAGTGCTTTAGCAGCCAGTGACAAATGGATTTCCAATACCTGTCCAATGTTCATACGAGAAGGCACGCCCAGCGGATTCAGCACGATATCAAGGGGGCGTCCATTAGGCAGATAAGGCATATCTTCCACCGGAAGTACACGGGAAACAACACCCTTGTTACCATGACGACCAGCCATCTTATCCCCTACAGAAATCTTTCTCTTCTGTGCAATGTAAATACGTACAGCCTGATTTACACCGGGAGAAAGTTCATCGCCATTTTCTCTTGTAAATACCTTGGCATCTACGATGATACCATACTCGCCATGAGGTACTTTCAGAGATGTATCTCTTACTTCTCTTGCCTTTTCACCAAAGATTGCACGGAGCAGTCGTTCTTCTGCAGTCAGCTCTGTTTCTCCCTTAGGAGTAACCTTACCAACCAAAATATCTCCGGCACGCACTTCTGCACCGATACGGATGATACCTCTTTCATCCAGATCCTTCAGTGCATCATCACCCACACCGGGCACATCTCTTGTGATTTCCTCAGGCCCCAGCTTGGTATCTCTGGCTTCTGCCTCATATTCTTCAATGTGTACGGAAGTGTATACATCTTCCTGTACCAGTCTTTCACTTAAAAGAACCGCATCCTCGTAATTATAACCTTCCCAGGTCATAAAACCGATCAGAGGGTTTTTACCAAGAGCCAGTTCACCATCAGAGGTAGACGGACCGTCAGCAATGACCTGCCCTGCCTCTACATGGTCGCCCTTAAATACAATAGGCTTCTGATTATAGCAGTTAGACTGATTGCTTCGGGAGAATTTGGTCAGATGATATTCCATCTTTTCTCCATCATCACAAGTCACTTTAATCAGTTTGGAAGATACATAATCAATAGTACCTGCCTTTTTTGCAACAACGCAGACACCTGAGTCTACTGCAGCCTTTGGTTCCATACCGGTTCCTACAACGGGAGCTTCCGTTGTGAGCAACGGAACCGCCTGACGCTGCATGTTGGATCCCATCAGCGCACGGTTCGCATCGTCATTCTCAAGGAATGGGATTAATGCAGTTGCTACTGAAAATACCATCTTAGGAGATACGTCCATGTAATCAAACATTGCCTTCGGGTATTCAGAGGTTTCTTCTCTGTAACGACCGGATACGGTATTTCTCACGAAATGACCTTCCCCATCTAAAGCTTCGTTTGCCTGAGCTACATGGTAATTATCTTCCTCATCTGCTGTCATATAGACAACTTCATCTGTAACCCTTGGGTTTGCCGGATCACTCTTATCTATCTTACGATAAGGTGCCTCCACAAAACCATATTCGTTAATTCTTGCATAGGATGCAAGAGAGTTGATCAAACCAATGTTAGGACCTTCAGGGGTTTCAATAGGGCACATTCTTCCATAGTGGGAATAATGTACGTCACGAACCTCGAATCCGGCACGGTCTCTGGAAAGACCGCCTGGTCCCAATGCGGAAAGACGTCTCTTATGAGTAAGCTCACCCAACGGGTTATTCTGATCCATAAACTGGGACAACTGGGAGGAGCCAAAGAATTCCTTAACCGCTGCCTGTACCGGCTTAATGTTAATCAGTACCTGTGGTGAAATCTCCTCTGCATCATGGGTAGTCATTCTCTCACGAACCACTCTCTCCAGTCTGGAAAGACCAATTCTGTACTGGTTCTGTAACAGTTCACCTACCGCACGGATACGTCTGTTTCCTAAATGGTCAATATCATCATCATGACCAATGCCATATTCAAGATGAATATTGTAGTTGATTGATGCAAGGATATCTTCCTTAGTAATATGTTTCGGAATCAGTTCATGTACATTCTTCTTGATTGCTTCTGCAAGACCTTCAGGATCTTCGCCAAATTCCTCAATAATCTGTGCAAGTACAGGATAATAAACATTTTCTGTAATTCCAAGCTCCTTGGGGTTGCACTCAATAAAGCTTGTAATATCTACCATCATATTGGAAAGGACTTTAACGTTCTTTTCTTCTGTCTGAATATATACATAAGGAATTGCTGCATTTTGAATCTGATCAGCCAGCTCCGCAGTTACCTTTGTTCCGGCAGCTGCAAGCACTTCACCGGTCATGGTATCTACTACATCCTCTGCAAGGATATGATGTCTGATTCTGTTTCTGAATGCCAGCTTTTTATTGAATTTATATCTACCGACTTTTGCCAAATCATATCTTCTGGGGTCGAAGAACATAGCGTTAATCAGGCTCTCTGCACTCTCAACGCTAAGAGGTTCACCGGGGCGGATTTTTTTATACAACTCTAAAAGACCTTCCTGATAATTGGTAGAAACGTCTTTCGAAAAGCTTGCTTCAATTTTAGGTTCATCTCCAAACAACTCTCTGATCTCATCATTGGTGCCCACACCAAGTGCTCTGATCAGAACTGTAATCGGAACCTTTCTGGTACGGTCAACACGTACATAAAAGATATCGTTGGAGTCTGTCTCATACTCCAGCCATGCACCACGATTAGGAATTACTGTTGATGAAAACAGTCTCTTACCGATCTTATCGTGGCTGATTGCGTAATATATGCCAGGAGAACGAACCAACTGGCTTACGATAACACGCTCTGCACCGTTGATAACGAATGTACCCGTCTCTGTCATAAGAGGAAGATCGCCCATAAAGATTTCATGCTCGCTGATTTCTTCCTTTTCTTTATTATAAAGACGTACCTTGACCTTCAAGGGAGCAGCATAAGTTGCATCTCTCTCCTTACATTTTTCAATAGAATATTTCACATCGTCTTCGCACAGCTCAAAGTCCACAAACTCAAGACTTAAATGTCCACTGTAGTCTGCAATAGGAGAAATATCATCAAACACTTCCTTCAGTCCTTCTTCAAGAAACCATTTGTAGGAATCCTTCTGGACTTCAATCAGGTTCGGCATCTCCAGAACCTCTTTTTGCCGTGAATAACTCATACGTATATTCTTGCCTGCAGCAATGGGACGTATTCTGTTCTTTTCCATTGACTATTCACCCCGTTCTTTATGATTTAATGCGGCTTTAATGCATACCACACCACAATAGTGCACTATCCATTCTACTACAAGCCTTTTTGAGAGTCAACAAGAATTTTTGGTTTTTAAAAAATTTTAAGCTGTGCGCCGATTATATCAGTGCACAGCTCTTTTGCTTTCTCTCTATTCGACAGTTAAAATTACTTTAATGTAACCTTAGCGCCTTCAGCTTCAAGTTTAGCCTTGATGTCATCAGCTTCTTCCTTAGAAGCGCCTTCCTTTAACATCTTAGGAGCAGCATCTACAAGATCCTTAGCTTCCTTCAGGCCAAGACCTGTAGCTTCACGAACAACCTTGATAACCTTAACCTTGTTAGGACCTACTTCTGTAAGTTCTACATCAAACTCTGTCTTTTCTTCTGCTGATGCGCCAGCATCACCAGCTGCTGCTGCAACTACAACGCCTGCTGCTGCAGATACGCCGAATTCTTCTTCACAAGCTTTTACAAGATCGTTTAATTCTAATACTGTTAACTCTTTGATAGCGTCGATTAATTCCTGTGTGGATAATTTTGCCATTTTCATTTCCTCCATTTAAAATTAATAATTCATTTAAAAGTTCTGTTTTTGTTTCCCGACAGATGATTATTCAGCTGCGGGTGCTTCTGCTGCTGTCTCCTCTGCAGGAGCTTCAGCTACAGGTGCTTCTTCAGTAGCAGCTGCAGGCGCTTCGCATTCTGATGCGCCACCTTTTTCTGCCAGCTGATTCATAACACGAGCGAAGTTTGTAATAGGAGACTGAATGCTTCCCAGCAACTTGGAAAGTAATTCTTCTCTTGAAGGGATCTTAGCAATTTCAGCAATACCCTTTGCATCATAGGCCAAACCTTCAACAACACCGCCCTTGATTTCCAGCTTATCTGCTCCCTTTGCAAAATTGCAAAGAATTCTTGCAGGTGCTGTCGCATCCGTTGTAGAGATTGCGATTGCGCTAGGACCTTCCAAATAAGAAGTAAGGCTTTCGAAATCAGTTCCCTTGAACGCGAAGTTCATCATTGTGTTCTTGTAAACCTTGTAAGTGATGCCTGCTTCACGAAGCTGCTTACGAAGATTTGTATCCTGTTCTACTGTAAGTCCACGGTAGTCAACAAGTACAACTGACTGAGCATCTTTGATGTATGCAGAAATCTCTTCTACAATAGGTTTTTTCAATTCAACTTTTGCCACTTTCTTTACCTCCTGTTAGATTTTGGTGCCGAAAAGGAGCTTAATCAATAAAGAAGCCCCTCCGAAAACGGAAGGGCAGAATTTCAAAGGTAAACTCTTCTCCTCGGTAGGCGATTTACTTACGCCTTCTAGCTGTATACATCACACAGCTTCAGGCACCTACTGTCTTCGGCATGGTCAAAATGACCTTATTTACAGTATCATATACATTCGCACATGTCAAACACTTTTTTCATTTATTTGTTTTAAGGCAGAATTTTCCGCACCGGTGCAGTGACTGTTTTATCATGGTCTGCTCACATAACCCTCTTCATCAATCAGCAC
>CAMBLS010000111.1 GCA_945868485.1 uncultured Lachnospiraceae bacterium
AGGCAGCAGCAATTCTTGAGGCAGAGGCAGAGAAGCAGTCTGCAATCCTTCGTGCAGAGGCACAGAAGGAAAAGATGATTCGTGAGGCAGAAGGTGAGGCAGAGGCAATTCTTAAGGTGCAGCAGGCTACTGCAGACGGTATCAGAATGCTCCGTGAGGCGGGCGCAGACGAGGCAGTGCTCCGCATTAAGAGTCTGGAAGCCTTTGAGAAGGCAGCAGACGGTCAGGCAACTAAGATTATTATTCCCTCAGAAATTCAGGGGATTGCAGGACTTGCAGCATCCGTTAAAGAGTTGATAAGTGACAAATAGATAAAAGAAAAGAATGAGCGGCACTACGGGAGAAAGGGTTGGAAATAAGATGAATTTAAAAGGCAGAAGTTTTTTGAAGCTCCTTGATTTTACACCGGAGGAAATTCTCTATCTGGTGGATTTGGCAGCAGATTTAAAAGAAAAAAAGAAAAAAGGAATACTTACACAGGATATGCACCGTGGGAAGAACGTGGCGCTTATTTTTGAAAAGACCAGCACCAGAACCCGATGCTCCTTTGAAGTGGCGGCAAGTGATCTTGGAATGAGCAGTACCTACTTAGATCCTTCCGGCTCTCAGATTGGCAAGAAGGAAAGTATTGCAGATACAGCAAGGGTGCTTGGAAGAATGTACGAGGGAATTGAATACCGTGGATTTGAGCAGGAGATTGTAGAGGAACTGGCAAAGTATGCGGGTGTTCCCGTATGGAACGGACTGACCAATGAATTTCATCCAACCCAGATGCTTGCGGATGTGTTGACAATTAGAGAAAAACTTGGCAGGATCAAAGGCGTAAAGCTGACCTATCTTGGTGATGCACGTTACAATATGGGGAATTCCTATATGGTGCTTTGTGCGAAGCTGGGCATGCATTTTACGGCATGCACAAGCCCAAAGTATTTCCCTGATGAGGCACTTGTAAAAGAATGCCAGGCCATTGCAGCGCAGACAGGAGCAACCATCACTTTGACGGAAGATGTGATGGAAGGAACCAAAGGGGCAGATGTAATTTGCACCGATGTCTGGGTATCCATGGGTGAGCCCGATGCTGTATGGGAAGAGAGAATCAGGGAGTTATCTCCTTATCAGGTAAATAAAAAGGTGATGGAGAATGCCGGCGAGCAGGCAATCTTTATGCACTGTCTTCCTGCCTTCCATGATCTAAAGACTAAGATTGGCAAAGAAATTTCAGAGAAGTTCGGCATAACGGAAATGGAAGTCACGGATGAAGTGTTTGAGTCCTCCCAATCAGTGGTATTTGATGAGGCAGAAAACCGCATGCATACCATCAAGGCTGTGATGGCGGCAACTCTCTAAAGGAATTGCTGTACAAGAGACAGAATTGTAACAGGAATGGAAGGAAAGATAATGGGTAAGGAAGCCATCGAAGATAGGATCGTGCTCTGTGGAGCCAATGCCTATGAAAAGAAATATTATTTCAATGAAAAATTTGCAGGGATACCTGAGTCAATCAAAGAGGAGCTGCATATTATCTGTGTGCTTTTTACAGAGGAGATTGGTGGTATCTTTACCATAGAATTTGAAGAGGATGGAAATGTATCCTTACGCACGGAATATGCACCGGAGGACTATCTCTATGATGAGGTGGGAAGCGGTCTTTTGATTGGCGAGGTGCGACGTAAAAGACAGGAAATGTTTGAATCCTTAAGTCTGTATTACAGAGTGTTTATTCTGCATGAGGACATCAGCGGACTTTTGGAGGAGGAAGAGGATACGACAGAGTAGACGTAGTAGCACAGGCGCTGGAAAGGAGATACTTAGCAAGATGATACTGGTTGTAGATGTAGGAAATACAAATATTACCTTTGGAGTATATGCGGGAAAGGAACTGAAAACCACTTTCCGCATCATGAGCAAGCAGCCTAGGACTTCTGATGAATATGGAATCAGTTTGCGAGAGCTGCTTCGTACCAATGACATTGATCATAAGGATATAGAGGGAACCATCATTGCAAGTGTAGTACCTAATATTATGCATGCACTGATTGGGGCAATTACCAGATATATTGGAAAGGCACCACTGATTGTGGGGCCCGGTGTGAAGACCGGAATTAAAATTGTGACAGAGAACCCTAGGGAAATCGGTCCGGATCGTATTGTAGATGCAGTGGCAGCCTATGAGCTCTATGGTGGCCCGGTGCTGGTATTGGATTTCGGAACCGCAACTACCTATGATCTTGTTACGGAAGATGGCTGCTTTACCGCAGGCATTACAGCGCCTGGTATCAGAATTTCTGCCAAGGCTCTGTGGGAAGATACAGCCAAGCTGCCGGAGGTGGAGATTAAGAAACCAAAATCTATTCTGGCACAGGAGACAATTTCCAGTATGCAGGCCGGATTGGTTTATGGACAGATTGGACAGACAGAATATATTATTAATCAGGTCAAAAAGGAAAGCGGCTACGAGAACCTGAAGGTAGTGGCTACCGGAGGACTTGGAAGCATCATCGCAGATGAGACCGATGCCATCCAGATTTATGACAGAGGTCTGACACTGGAGGGACTTCGGATTATCTATGAAAAGAACAAAAAGAGTTGAAAGAGAAGAAAAGGAACAGGTATCAATATGGAAAATGCAGTGAAAAAGCTGCAGATAGGAAATGTAGTTCTGGACAATAACTTAATATTGGCTCCTATGGCAGGTGTGACGGACCTGCCATTTCGTTTGCTTTGCAGAGAGCAGGGAGCAGGCATGGTCTGTATGGAAATGGTCAGCGCCAAGGCAATCTATTTTCATAATAAAAATACTGAGGAGTTAATGGAAATACACCCTGATGAAAGACCGGTTTCTCTGCAACTGTTTGGCTCTGATCCTGACATTATCAGTGAAATGGCGAAGCAGATTGAGGAACGTCCCTTTGCCATACTGGACATTAACATGGGCTGTCCTGTTTCCAAGGTGGTAAACAATGGGGAAGGCTCTGCACTGATGAAAAACCCCAAGCTGGTGGAACAGATTATTACCAAAACAGTAAAGGCAATCAAAAAGCCTGTCACCATTAAGATCAGAAAAGGGTTTAATGACAGTATGGTAAATGCTGTTGAAATAGCCAGAATTGCAGAAGGCTGTGGTGCGGCTGCGATAGCGGTACACGGAAGAACAAGAGAACAGTACTATGCTGGAAGTGCAGACTGGGACATCATTGCACAGGTCAAACAGGCGGTGTCTATTCCTGTGATTGGGAATGGGGATGTCGTAGATGGACCCTCTGCAAAGGCGCTTCTTGAAAAGACCGGATGTGACGGTATCATGGTGGGACGTGCTGTGCGGGGGAATCCATGGATATTTAAGGAAATCCTGCATTTTCTGGAAACAGGGCAGGAGCTTGCCGGGCAGGATGCCGGGGAAGTAAGAGACACCATTTTGCGCCATGCGGCGATGGAATTGGAGGTTAAGGGAGAGTATACAGCAGTGCGGGAAATGCGAAAGCACATCAGCTGGTACACCACAGGATATCCTAATTCGGCGGCTCTTAGAAGAAATATTAATTCTATGGAAACTTTTGAAGAACTTAAGCAGGCAGTGCGAGCAATTTTTCCTGAATAAAAAGGGGAATAGAAACGTAGCTGCCTACATATGCTGTCCTATGGAAAACGTTTGTAAGAAAATTTTTTATATGGGAATTGCACATGGCGAATGTTTATTGCGGGAACAGAAGGTGGAAAAGACCGGTCTTCCCATCAGAAAGCAGGAAAAAGACTTTCCTTATCTTATAGGAGAGGGAAAGGGAAGACTAAGGATTTACTTTTCTCTTCTGCCGGAATATCCAGGGAGATCCTTTTGGGGCAGGAAACCCAGAATGTGGAAAAAGAAAAAATTACTGGAACTTCTTCGGAGAACAGAGGAAGCAGGGACTGACGTTTTAGAGTGGACAGAACAGATTGTTTGTCCTAAGCTTGCTGAAAGTGAAGCACAGCTTCCTGTAGAATTATGGGCTGCATGTATCTATGCGCAAAGACCCTTTAATAAAATTTGTATTTCCTTTTCGGAAGAAGCAGGAGAAGCAGATGGATGGCAGGCGATAGAACTGATCATGCCATATCTGCCAAGGATCAGGCAGGTATTCTATTATGGTGAACGGAACAGAGCGTTTGAAGTTCTCGAAGCTTGTTTATATGAGGAATATGGAATGATTATGGCAGATGCATGGCAAAAGAATGAAGGTACCCTGTGGATTGATTTTGCCGGGGCAGGGCATGGAGAAGCAGATGAAAGTGCAGCAGCCGGGTATAAATATTTAAACTATTTTGAAATACTGAAATTCCTTGACACTTCAGTGAAAAATAGTTATAATACGGAAGTTAATTAAGACCTATTATCAAATTATAAATAAACATAAAGGATGGAAGGGCGATTAGCAATGGAAGAAAAAAAGAACATACTTACCTATGAAGGACTCAGAAAATACGAAGACGAACTTCATGACCTTAAGGTAGTAAAAAGAAAAGAAGTTGCACAGAAGATCAAAGAAGCAAGGGAGCAGGGAGACCTGTCTGAAAATGCTGAGTATGATGCAGCTAAGGACGAGCAGCGTGACATTGAGGCTAGAATTGAAGAACTGGAAAAGATCTTAAAGAACGCCGAGGTGGTTGTTGAGGATGAGGTTGATCTCGACAAAATCAACATTGGATGCTGCGTAAAGATTCGCGATCTTGAATACAACGAGGATCTTGAATACAAGATTGTTGGTTCTACAGAAGCAAACAGTTTAAAGGGAAAAATTTCTAATGAATCTCCTGTCGGAAAAGCATTGATCGGACATAAAGCGGGAGATGTAGTTGAGGTAGAAACTCAGGCTGGAGTTCTGAAATATCAGGTTCTTGAAATTCAGAGGTCAAACTAAGATTATAAGGAAACCTATTAATTTACTATGGCAGAAAGCCTTTTAAAGGAGTGTTAAAAGTGGCAGAACAGCAGAATAATCAACCACAGAATAATAACCCGAAGCAGGAACAGGATATTAACCAGTTGCTGAAGGTAAGAAGGGAGAAGCTTGCAGCATTGCAGGAAGCGGGCAAGGATCCTTTCCAGATTACAAAATATGATGTGACAGCCCATAGCAGGGATATCAAGGAAAACTATGAGCAGATGGAAGGAAAGACCGTGTCCATCGCCGGACGTATCATGCAGAAGCGTGTTATGGGTAAGGCATCCTTCTGCAACATTCAGGATTTGAAGGGAAATATTCAGTCCTATGTGGCAAGAGACAGCATTGGAGAAGAGTCCTACGCAGACTTTAAGAAATATGATGTGGGCGATATTGTAGGAATTACCGGAGAGGTTTTTAAGACCAAGACAGAAGAAATATCCATTCATGCGACAAGTGTGATTCTGCTTTCCAAGAGTCTGCAGATTCTGCCTGAAAAGTATCATGGACTGACGAACACAGATATTCGTTATCGCCAGAGATATACAGACCTGATTATGAACGAAGAGGTCAAGGAAACCTTTGTAAAGAGATCCAAAATTATTTCTGCAATCAGAAGATATCTGGATGAACAGGGCTTTATGGAGGTAGAAACTCCCATGTTGGTATCCAATGCTGGCGGTGCTGCAGCAAGACCCTTCGAGACCCACTTTAATGCATTGGATGAAGACGTAAAGCTTCGTATTTCACTGGAATTATACCTTAAGAGACTGATTGTAGGCGGTCTTGAGAGAGTTTATGAAATTGGACGTGTATTCAGAAACGAAGGACTGGATACCAGACACAATCCTGAATTTACCCTGATGGAGCTGTATCAGGCATATACCGATTATAATGGAATGATGGATCTGACAGAGAACATGTTCCGCTATGTAGCACAGGAGGTCTGCGGAACCACAACCGTTCCTTACGGCGATGAAATGATTGACTTAGGAAAGCCTTTTGAAAGACTGACCATGATTGATGCGGTTAAGAAATATACAGGCATTGACTTCGACCAGATTCCTGATACCGCAGCTGCGAAAAAGCTGGCAGACGAAAAGGACGTTCATTATGAAGACAGACATACCAAGGGGGATATCCTGAATCTGTTCTTTGAGGAGTTTGTGGAAGAGCATCTGGTTCAGCCTACCTTCGTTATGGATCATCCGGTTGAGATTTCACCGCTTACCAAGCGCAAACCGGACAAGCCGGACTATGTAGAACGCTTCGAGCTGTTCATTACAGGACGTGAAATGTGCAATGCATACTCAGAGCTGAACGATCCCATCGATCAGAGGGAACGTTTCAAGGCACAGGAAGCTGCGCTGGCAGCAGGCGATGAAGAGGCAAACACCACGGATGAAGATTTCCTGAATGCACTGGAAATCGGTATGCCGCCTACCGGTGGTATCGGATACGGTATCGACAGACTGGTAATGCTGCTGACCAATTCACCGGCGATCAGGGATGTACTGTTGTTCCCGACGATGAAGAGCTTGGATAAATAAACCTAGTGTTTATGCGGGGTTGAGGCATTTGAGTACGTCAAAGGACGCATTAAAAGACGCATTTTGACATAGTCATTTACATCAGTATGAAAGAGTATACAATCTGAAAAGAAATAGATTCAATCAAATATGAACTACTAAGAGGACATTTTCTAAAGAAATTTAGAAGATGTCCTCTTTTTTGCGTTATGGAGAAATTACGTCATTTGTTATGAAGTCAAAGTGAAAGGAGCACAGCAATGAATGAATCAAAGAAGAAAGATAGATATGAGGATGCAAAAAAGTTTGTAAGATATTCAGATGGTGCAAAAATGTACAGTATGGGAATGACAAAATTTCAAGAAGTGGCTAAGGATGCCAAGGCTTGTTATAAGATTGGTCAGCTTGTACTTGTTAATACAGAAATATTGGATAAGTATCTTGAAACTTTTCATATTACAGATTCTGAGTTTTATAAGTAGGTGATGTTATGGTAAATACATTGAGTGGTTCAGTTTGTGCCTATAGAAAAGAAACTGTAAAACCAAGATTTATTCGTATTGATGAGGTAATGGCTTTATTAGATGTAACACAAGATGAGGCAATGGATATAGCGTTGGCTGCTGGAGCAAGATATCAGCTTGCAAAGATTATATTAGTACATAAGGAAAGGTTGATGAAATTTATGAAACATTCTGCAAGAGTTCCTAGTTCAAATAAAATTGTGGAAAAGAAGTTTGTGAGAATCGGAGAGGGTTCAATGACTTACAGCATAGGACATCATAGATTTATCGAAATGGCTAGAGCAGCTGGAGCTGTATATAAGATAGGCGAAGCAAAAGGAAATACTATTCTGATTAATCTGGAGGTGTTTGATGAATATATGGAGCAATTCAGAGAACCGCCAACAGAAATGAAACATCCATTGCCAAATGTGAAAGGAGACTGATGAATGAGTTACTCATATAAGTGCTATTCAGATACAAAGGATTTTATGAAAAAATTTGTAAATGCAGAGGAAGGAGCGATTATTTATGGGATAAGTAAATCTAGAATCATAGTAATTGCGAGAGAGGCAGGAGCAGTCTATAAAGTCGGTAATTCAGCATTAATCAATACGGAATTATTTGAAAAATATCTTGAACGATTCAGAGAGCCGGCAAGAGAACTGCCTAAGCATACATGGAACAAATTAAAGGAAATGACAAATACACCAAAAACTGGTGAAAATTCGTAAAAATACACCAGTGGTGTCACTTCCGTAAAATTAAAGTGCATTGTAGAATATCAATTGTCCAAGAGAGATTGGACATAACAATTGAATAATCAGTTACAGATTTGCAAAGTAGTTTGCACTACAGAATTTCTGTAGGTAGTAAAATTACGGGGCATGTACCTGGAGGATGAAAGTCACAGCTATCATATTAGTAGCCTGATGGATCGAAAGATGAAGGGT
>CAMBLS010000112.1 GCA_945868485.1 uncultured Lachnospiraceae bacterium
ATTCAGGAATTACAAGACCGATAGCCTTAGCAGCACCTGTTGAGTTAGGAACGATGTTCTGAGCGCCTGCACGGCTTCTTCTCTTATCGCCTTTTCTCTGAGGTCCGTCAAGGATCATCTGATCACCTGTGTAAGCATGAACTGTTGTCATGATACCGCTCATGATAGGAGCTAAATCATTTAAAGCCTTAGCCATAGGAGCTAAGCAGTTTGTTGTACAAGAAGCTGCAGAAATAACTGTATCTTCAGGCTTTAATGTCTTGTGGTTTACATTGTAAACGATTGTAGGAAGATCATTTCCAGCAGGTGCGGAAATAACTACCTTACGAGCGCCAGCTGCGATATGTGCGCTTGCTTTGTCTTTGGATGTATAGAAACCTGTACATTCAAGAACAACGTCTACCTTTAATTCTCCCCAAGGAAGGTTCTTAGCGTCTGCTTCCTTGTAGATTGTGATGGTCTTACCATTTACTGTGATAGAATCCTCACCATAGGATACGCTGTCTGCATATTTGTATTTGCCCTGTGCGGTATCATACTTTAATAAGTGAGCCAGCATTTCAGGACTTGTTAAGTCATTGATTGCTACTACTTCATAACCTTCTGCATCGAACATCTGTCTGAATGCAAGACGACCAATACGGCCAAAACCATTGATTGCTACTCTTACTGCCATTTTAGTTTCCTCCTAAAATTGAATAATTTTATATTATTTTGCAATCGATTAAGATTGACAAAATTTTATCAGCAGAATTATTTTACCTAATTTGTCCTAAAAGTGCAAGATGTAAATGAAAAATATTCAATTTATTTTACAATCCATTGCGTTTTTTTTACAGATTCGTTAGACTTAAACATATCAGAACCATCAACATCATACTCAGCTATTTTACAGACATGCCTGCAGGCAGTCTGAGGAAAGAAGGTACCTATGGCGATTAAGGCAGATTATCATTTACACACTTCATTTTCAGGAGACTCCACCACCCCTATGGAAGCCATGATTCAAAGAGGAATAGAACTGGGCTTGACCTCCATGTGTTTTACAGAACATATGGATATGGATTATGTCTATTTAAAGCCTGAGGAAGAGGGATTTTTTGATTTAAATACAGATTCCTACCTGTATCATCTTATTCAGATGAAAGAAAAATATGCTGACCAGATTCTGCTCCTGTTCGGGGTAGAGCTGGGTGTCCAGCCCCATCTTCGCAGAGAGCTTGCAGTCTATGCAAAAAACTTTGATTTCGATTTTATCATTGCATCCTCACACCTGTGTAACAGAAAAGATCCCTATTACCCGGAATTTTACGAAGGACGCAGCGATGAAGAAGCTTACCGGGAGTACTTCTCTTCCATTTTGGATAATTTGAAAGCCTTCAACAACTTCGATGTTTACGGCCACATGGATTATGTAGTGCGCTACGGAAAAACCAGGGATGAAAACTATTGCTATGACCGGTACCGGGATGTTTTAGATCAGATTCTGGAAACTTTGATAGAAAAGGAAAAAGGGATTGAATTAAATACAGGTGCAATCCGTTACGGACTGAAGGATTTAAATCCCTGTACTGACATCCTAAAGCGCTACAGAGAGCTTGGAGGCGAGATTATTACCATCGGTTCTGATGCCCACAAGCCCGACAACATTGCCGAGGGTTTTGACCGGGCGGCACAGGTACTGACCAGTTGCGGATTCCGCTATTATACTACTTTCGAAAAACGAGTAGCCGAATTTCATAAGCTTTAATTATCAGGCAGATTTTAAAACAGGAGGCGTTACAGAATTGTACCGCCTCCCATTACATATTCACCATCATAAAAGACTACGGCCTGTCCCGGTGTAATTGCACGTACCGGATTCTCAAACGTCACATGAATTTCATCCTCTTTAGTTTTTTCTACCAGTCCCCATTCTCCCTGGTGGGCATAACGGACCTTCGCCCACACCCTGCGAGGTTCCTTCAAGTCTTCCATTCCCATAAAATTAATTTGATTACAAAAAAGCTCGGACCGGAAAACATCTGCATCGCTGATTACCACCTCATTAGTTTCAGAGCGCAGCTGTGATACAAATACCGGGTGTCCCATAGAAAGTCCAAGACCTTTCCTTTGTCCTACCGTATAATGGATAATGCCCTTGTGGGTTCCAAGAACCGTACCATCCTCTGACACAAAATTTCCCGGCCCCGGCACCTTATCAGGTTCCCTTGTTTCAATAAATCCCGCATAATTCCCATCCGATACGAAACAAATATCCTGACTGTCCGGTTTGGATGCCACAGGAAGATGGTGCTCAATGGCGATTTTACGAATTTCATCCTTGGTGTAGTCACCTATCGGCATCAACGTATGGGCAAGCTGGAACTGTGTCAGATTATAAAGTGCATAGGTCTGATCTTTCCTTGCAGTGACCGAGTTTCTGATTGCATATCTGCCATTAGGAAGCTGCTCCACTCTGGCATAATGCCCTGTAGCAATATAATCTGCTCCGATATCCATGCTTCTCTTTAGAAGAGATTCCCACTTCACATATCTGTTACAGGCAATACAGGGATTTGGCGTTCTTCCCGATAAATATTCGGACACAAAATAATCCACAACGTTTTGCTGAAATTCGCTTTTGAAATTCATTACATAATAGGGAATATCCAGTACCTGGGCAACTCTTCTGGCATCATCTACCGCTGACAAGCCACAACAGCCGCCGTTTTCTTCTGTCTTAGACGGTTCTTCATCCTGCCAAATCTGCATAGTCACACCAATTACATCATATCCCTGTTCTTTTAAAAGGCAGGCTGCCACTGAGGAATCAACTCCTCCCGACATACCTACTACAACTTTCTTTTTCATCCAGTTTATCCTCTAACATCCATCCGTTTAAAAGGACTTAATATTCCTCTTCCTCCTCTCCATCATGGATGTCTTTTTTAGGCTCCTTCAGCCCTTCTATTTCGATGCCATTCTTCTTTGCGTAATCCCAGAGGGCTGCATGAATGGCTTCCTCTGCCAGCAAGGAACAGTGTACCTTTACCGGGGGTAATCCGTCAAGAGCTTCCATAACCGCTTTATTAGTTACCTGCATTGCTTCTTCAATGCTCTTGCCTTTTACAAGCTCTGTAGCCATACTGCTGGTTGCCACAGCGGCACCGCATCCAAAGGTCTTAAACTTGCAGTCCCTGATAATATGATTTTCATCGATATCAAGATAAATCCTCATAATATCGCCACATTTGGCATTGCCAACGGTTCCAACCCCACTGGCGTTTTCTATTTCTCCCACGTTTCTGGGATTAGAAAAATGATCCATTACTTTCTCACTGTACATATCTACACATCCTCTCTCTTTTCTTCCTTTTTCACAAAATCCTCATATAAAGGCGACATCTGCCTTAATCTATCCACGATTTCTTTCACTCTGTCCACTACATAATCCATCTCTTCTACTGTATTATCTTCACTAAGTGTAAGTCGAAGTGAGCCATGTGCAATCTCATGGGGCAGACCAATGGCAAGTAGTACATGAGAAGGATCGAGAGAACCTGATGTACACGCAGACCCGCTGGATGCACAAATTCCTTTCATATCCAGCATAATAAGCAGGGATTCCCCTTCTATAAACTGAAAGCTAAAATTTACATTATTAGGCAGTCTGTTTGTCCTGTCTCCATTAAATCTGCAATAGGGAATTTCCTTTTCTATCCTTTGAATCAGATAATCCCTTAATTCGCATTCTTTCCTGCTGCGCTCAGCAAGATTTGCAAAAGCACGTTCAACAGCTACTCCAAGCCCTACTATTCCGGGTACATTTTCCGTTCCTGCACGCCTGCTTCTTTCCTGTGCACCCCCATGAATAAAGGAACGGATTTTGACTCCCTTTCTGATATATAAAAATCCAATTCCCTTAGGACCATTCAATTTATGTCCGCTGGCACTTAACATATCGATATGCAATTCGTCAACATTAATCGGCACGTGTCCGTAAGCCTGCACTGCATCGGTGTGAAATAAAATCTTGTTTTCTCTTGCCAGTTCTCCTATCTCCTTTATGGGCTGAATCGTTCCAATCTCATTATTGGCAAACATGACAGAAATCAAGATGGTATCCGGACGAATTGCCTTTTTCAGCTCATCCATCTTTACAACACCATTCTCATCCACATCTATATAAGAAACCTCATAGCCTCTTTTTTCAAGATACTGACAGGTATGCAATATTGCATGATGCTCAATCGTTGATGTGATTATATGTTTTCCTTTCGACTCATAGGCTTCAGCCGCAGCTACCAGTGCCCAGTTGTCCGATTCCGATCCTCCTGCAGTAAAATATATTTCTGAAGAATCTGCCTTGAGACTTTTGGCAATAACATCACGGGATTTAGTGATTACCTTTTTACTCTCTGTGCCCAATTGATAAATGCTGCTGGCATTCCCGTATTTTTCTGTAAAATATGGGAGCATTGCTTCTACAACTTCCGGTGCAGTCTTTGTGGTAGCTGCATTATCCAGATATATAATTTTATTCATAAATAGTTCCTCCGCAATTCCTATCTATTTACTATGATTTGTCAACTATTACTATAACACCCACTATCTGTTCTGTCAATGAACTGAATTGCATATATTTATCAATAACTGACAAATGGTGGTAATACATGACTCTTTTACGAAAAAATAATCCGCTTATTACCGGAACCATTATTCTTACAGTTACTGGATTTGTAAGTCGCTTTATTGGTTTTTTTTACAGAATTTTTTTATCACGCCTATTCGGTGCAGAAGGCATGGGAATTTATCAGCTTATCTCCCCTGTCCTCGCACTTTCCTTTTCACTCACTGTAGCCGGTATGCAAACTGCAATTTCCAAGTATGTGGCAAGTGAAACCACCTCTAAGGATTATCGGTCTTCTGCTATGCATTTATTCACCGGCTTTGTTCTTTCCATGACAGTTTCCTTCCTTTGCACGTTGGGGATCTATTCCTATGCCGATGAAATCGCACTGCATTTTTTACTGGAGGAACGCACTGCTCCTTTGTTGCGCATTATTGCCATTTCCATTCCTATGGCCACTGTTCATTCCTGCATCAACGGCTACTTTTATGGAATCCGAAAAACTACAATCCCAGCTCTCTGCCAGCTTTCCGAGCAGATTATTCGGGTAGGAAGTGTTTATGCCATTTACTATTTCTGCCTCCAGCGTAACATGACTCCCACGATCAGCTTTGCTGTGATAGGTCTGGTCATTGGGGAAAGTGCTTCCATGATTGTCTCATTGATTGCAGTACAAATACACTTTGCCCGAGCAGTTCCTGCCAACTATGGTCCCCTTTTGAAAACATCCTTGCTAAGCTATGCAGAGGTTACCAGACAACTCCTCACACTGGCAGTCCCCTTGTCCTTAAACAGAGTCATTATCAACTTCCTGCAGAGTCTGGAAGCAATTTTTATCCCAAACAGATTGATGCACTATGGTTATGATAACGCCGCAGCACTCAGCCTTTATGGTGTACTGACAGGAATGTCCCTCCCCTTAATTCTGTTCCCCAGTGCCATTACCAACTCAATCTGCGTGCTTTTACTCCCTATTGTTTCAGAGGCTGATGCTGCTTCCAACACCGCTACTATAAAAAAAGCCGTGCATAAATCAATACGCTACGGCTTTCTTTTAGGCATTGTATTTACTTTATTCTTTCTCTTTTCCGGAAAATTCCTTGGTAATCTGCTCTACCAAAGTCCTCTCTCTGGAAGCTTTATCATCACATTAAGCTTTCTTTGCCCATTGATGTATATTGCTAGTACCCTTAACAGCATCCTAAACGGGCTAGGGCAAACCGGTCTTACATTTATTTACAGCATGATAAGCTTACTTGTAAGACTTGGTTTTGTCTTCTTCGGCATTCCGTTGTGGGGAATTCAAGGATACCTATGGGGGCTGCTGGTCAGTCAGGCAGTCCAAACGTTTCTATGTATGTATGCCGTACGAAAATACCGTTAGTAAAATTAATTCTCACGAAGCCTAAACTGTTCTACCAGTCCCTTCAATGCAGATGCCTGGGCTGATAATTCCTGGCTGGTTGCGGAGGTTTCTTCCGCAGCCGCAGAATTATTCTCTACTACTGCACCGATTTCTTCAAAGCCTTTTTCAATCTCTTTTACAGATAAAGCCTGCTTGTCCGAAGCACTGCGGATATTAGCAACTGCCATAACGATATTGTCCATTTCGCTAATCACGTTATCAAGCGATTCTGCGGTCTGTGCAGTAATTTCATTGCCCTTCTGAATCTCATGGATCGCTTTATCTATCAGTTCCTTGGTAGTAACCGCTGAATTTGCACTGTCCTCTGCTAGCTTTCTAATCTGATCCGCAACTACTGCAAATCCTTTTCCTGCCTCGCCAGCTCTTGCTGCTTCAATTGCCGCATTCAATGAAAGCAGGTTTGTCTGAGATGCAATTTCTTCGATATCAACAATAATGTTACCGATTTCATTTGAGGTCTCACGAATCATATTCATGGCATCTGTCAGTTCCTTCATCTTGTTCTGACTGACCTTAGCCTGTTCGCCAATTACCTTGGCATTATCATGTGCCTTATCTGTAGTTTTGGTATTCTCTTGAACCTGATTGGTCACTTCTGTGACGGTTGCCAGCAATTCCTGAATAGATGCCGCCTGATCAGTCGCACCCTGAGCTAAATCCTGAGAACTCATCGCCAAGTCATTTGATCCTTCGGATACCTGGTCTGCTGCATTATCAATGTTTCTCATGGTATCGCTGAAATCCTGAACCAGCCCCATCAATTCTTTTAAGAGAACCTGAAAATCACCTTTATAGGCTTCCGGATGTTCACTCTCCACATTAAAGTTTCCCTGACGGAACTCGTCTAAGATTGTCGTCATATCGTCTAACAATGCCTTCAACATTGCAGCTGCCTGTCTGAGACTTTCTGCCAATGCACCTAATTCATTATCTGACTGATAGGTAACTTCAACATCAATATTTCCCACAGCCAGGCTCTTTACTGCATGATCCATCTCAATCAAAGGATCAACAAGCGCATCTACAAGCACTTTATATCCACGTACTGCTGCAATAATTACCGCTATAAAAATTACAGAGTGCAAAATCAAATGTAAAACTTTGCTTCCAATTCCAACCATTCCCATGATTGCTGTAAGTTCTGAAAACGCCACTATTGCGCATAAAAGTACAAATATAAATTTTACTTTTTTCTTAAAGCTTTGCTGCTCCTTCATAAAAAGACCTCCTGACTGATTTATCTAAAAATTTTCCGCTTTTCATAATTTACTATTATAGTCTTTTTGCTTTCAATTTACAATTATTTTTCGACAGAAAAAGCTAAAATTTTTGTAAAATTTTGAGAAAACTTTTCACTCTGCAACACGAAGTAAAAACCCTTCACAACCTTCTATTATGTCATCATATGTCACATCAAAGTTTCCAGTGTACCAAGGGTCGGCAATGTCTCTGGTGCTACCGGCAAATTCCAGCAGCTTGTACATTTTATGCTCTGGATCTCCACCTGTAATTTTCTTCATATTTCTGATATTCCAGTCGTCCATTCCAATCAGGTAATCATACTTCTGGTAATCTTCCCTGGTCATCTGCACTGCCCTGTGCGGAATCACAGGAATTCCGACTTCCCGCAGTTTTACTACTGTCCCATGATGGGGCGGATTACCAATTTCTTCCCTGCTAGTGGCAGCGGATGCGATCTCGAATTGGGATTCCATGTGTCTTTGTTTAATTAAATGTGTCATTACGCTCTCACACATGGTGCTACGGCAGATATTGCCGTGGCAAACAAATAAAATCTTGATTTTTCTCATATTTCCAGTATTTT
>CAMBLS010000113.1 GCA_945868485.1 uncultured Lachnospiraceae bacterium
TGCATGGCAGACACTGGTGTGGTGGGTCTGATCTTAGGACAGGCTATAGGAAGATGGGGGAATTTTACAAACCGCGAAGTGTTCGGAGAGTATACGGATAATCTCTTGGCTATGCGGCTACCGATTGATGCGGTGCGTAGAGTTGATATTTCTGATTCTATTGCGGCGCACATTACAGATGGTGTGAACTATATTCAGGTTCATCCCACATTTCTCTATGAGAGTCTTTGGAATTTAGGGATACTGATTCTTCTTTTGATATATTGGAAGCACAAAAAGTTTGAGGGAGAAATTACACTTTTGTATTTAGGCGGCTATGGACTTGGAAGAGCATGGATTGAAGGAATCAGAACTGACCAGCTCTTTATTCCCGGAACGCAGCTTCCTGTTTCACAGATACTTGCAATTATTCTATTTGTGGGAGCAGTGATATGTGATGTGGTGGTGCGAATCATGCTTGCTCAGAAAGCAAAAAAGACAGAAAATAAAAAATAGTAAATTAGTACCATGAAAATTTTTTAAAAATTTTTTTTGGACAGATTATTACTATATCTAGATTAATGAATTACAGTAAGCACTAAATGTTGTTTGGACGAATGTAAAATTATGGAAAATCCAGTGTTTATGCGCCTTGCAGGAAACTGCAGGGCGTTTTTTTTGCTTGCGTTAGCCTTAAAATTGAGTTAAAATGTACCTAAAAGTGGTGAAAAGTGGTAGAAGGTGTATATTTAGTGGTAGAAAGTGGTGGATATGCACAGCGTAAAGCTTTTCGTGGCAGATCACTTTTTGATGCAAAGGTAGGATTGGGAACGGGTGAATGCATATGTTTATGGGAGAGTATAACCATACAATAGATGCTAAGGGCAGACTGATCATTCCTTCCAAATTCCGCGAAGTATTAGGCGATGAATTTGTGGTAACCAAGGGAATGGATGGCTGTCTGTTCGTGTTCGACAATCCTGAGTGGCAGGCTTTTGAAGAAAAATTACATTCATTACCGATGATAGATAAAGAAGCAAGACAGTTTACTCGTTTCTTCCTGGCGGGAGCAGCCAGTGTGGAAGTGGACAAACAGGGAAGGATCCTTCTTCCAGCAGTCCTGCGGGAGTTCGCAGGAATTACAAAGGATGCGGTTTTGGTAGGCGTAGGAAGCAGAGTCGAAATCTGGAGTAAGGACAGATGGGAAGGAACCGTTACCTATCAGGATATGGAAGAAATATCCAAACATATGATTGAGCTGGGAATCGGAATTTGATAAGGAGCAGCAATGGCGTTTAAGCACACATCCGTATTGCTTGAGGAGACAATTGAAGGATTAAAAATAAAGCCGGAAGGCATTTATGTAGACGGAACCTTGGGAGGTGGAGGTCATTCCTTTGAAATTGCAGCCAGACTTGGAGAAAATGGGCGGCTTATTGGGATTGATCAGGATGAGGCGGCCATTGGGGCAGCCAGTAAACGGCTGGAAATATACGGCGATAAAGTAACCATCGTAAGAAGTAACTACCGGAGCACCAGAGAGGTACTAAACAGCCTTGGAATTACAGGAATTGATGGGATGATGCTTGATCTTGGTGTGTCCTCCTATCAGCTTGATACAGAGGAACGTGGATTTTCTTATCGCTTTGATACACCTCTTGACATGAGGATGGATCAGAGACAAAGCTTCTCGGCAAAGGATATTATCAACGACTACAGTGAGATGGAACTGTTCCGTATTATCCGCGATTACGGAGAGGACAAGTTCGCAAAGAACATTGCCAAGCATATTGTGATGGAAAGGCAGAAAAAGCCCATAGAAACTACGGGAGAATTAAATGAGATTATCAGGGCGGCAATACCCGCAAGGATGAGGGCAGAGGGTGGACATCCTTCTAAACGAACCTTTCAGGCAATCCGGATAGAGTGTAATAAGGAACTTGAAGTACTGCAAGACTCTTTGGAAGAACTGATTGAACTTTTAAATCCGGGTGGAAGACTCTGTGTGATTACCTTCCATTCCTTAGAAGATCGAATTGTGAAGACAGCCTTCAAAAATGCCGCGAATCCATGTACCTGTCCGCCAAACTTTCCAGTTTGTGTATGTGGGAAGGTAAGTAAAGGAAAGGTTATCACCGGCAAACCTATTTTGCCGGGAGGAGAAGAATTAAAGGAAAATTCAAGATCAAAGAGTGCAAAGCTGAGAATATTTGAAAAATTTTAAAAGGAGTAGGAGATTTATTCAATGGCAGTAAACGAAAGAGAGAGGAGAAAAACTGCATATAGAAACAGCATTTATGTGCAGGGGAATACTGCCAGAAAAATACAGGCTGTGCCTGATACCAGACAGACACCGGGAAGGCAAATCAGCACCAGAACACGTAAGAACAGAGAGCGTGCCCGACACATGAATATAGGTTCCGTTCTTTTCATGGCGGCAGCTATGGTGGCGGCAGGCTTTATTCTTACATGGTATTTGACATTGCAGTCCGATATAACCAACAGTATCAAGCATATTTCACGTCTGGAAAGTGAACTTAATTATTTAAAGCTTGCAAATGATGAAAATTATAGTAGAATAACAAGTGATATTAATCTCGAAGAGGTTAAGAGGATTGCCATACAGGAACTGGGCATGCGTTATGCTGAAGAAGGACAGATTGTTATCTTCGATGGTGAAGGAAGCGATTATGTGAGACAGACAGGCGATATTCCCGATTAAAGCAGGTGTAAATTTGGATAAGCAAAGAAAAACTAATAAATTCACAATTAAAATGCAGAAGAAGCTGGTAGTATTATTTCTATTTATACTACTGGCTTTTGTGGGGTTATCCTACCGACTATTCATAATTACAAGGGATAATGGTGAACAGTATAAAAAGCAGGTGCTGTCACAGCAGCGATATGATAGTACCACGCTTCCCTATAAACGAGGTTCAATTCTGGATGCTAATGGAAGTATTCTTGCCTCCAGTGAAAAGGTATATAATGTAATCTTGGATTCTGTTGCAATTTCTGAAAAGGAAGAGTATTTAGAGCCTACATTGAGTGCGCTTCAAAGTCAACTGGGGATTGAGACTGGAAGCATACGCAGTTATATTGAGGCGAATAAAAAAACCTCCCGCTATTATGTGCTTGCCAAAAGACTGGAATATGAACAGATAGAAGGCTTTCAGGAGCTTCAGAATGAAGAAGGCTCTCTGATTAAGGGAATCTGGTTTGAAGAAGAATACAAGAGAACCTATCCGGGAGGAAGCCTTGCATGTGATGTAATTGGTTTTACCACCAGCGATAATGTTGGATCTTACGGGCTGGAAGAATATTACAATGATGTGTTGTCAGGAACATCAGGCAGGGAATACGGCTATTTAAATGACGACTCTAATCTTGAGAGAACTACCATACCTGCGGAGGATGGAAACACCATCGTAACCACCATAGATGCCAATATCCAGAGCATTGTAGAGAAATATCTGAAAAAATTTGATGAAGAATACAAAAACAATGCCCATGAGGGAAATGGATCAAACAATACAGGCTGTATCATTATGGATGTAAACAGCGGGGAAGTTCTTGCAATGGCGAGCTATCCTGTTTATGATCTGAATGATACCAGAAATACGGATGCTTTGATTGGGATGCCTCTTTTAGATGCAACGGGTAAAAAGACAGGAGAATATATTAATGAAGAAAATGTAGGTACCCTGTCGGAGGATCCTGATGTACTTTATCAAAATTTGAATGCTCTTTGGAAAAATTTCTGTATCAATGACACCTATGAACCTGGCTCCGTATCCAAGCCCTTTACGGTGGCTGCTGGTATTGAAAGCGGAAGCATTACAGGAAATGAAAGCTATAACTGTGAGGGAATGCTTCATGTAGGCGAGCATGATATTAAATGCCACAATCGATATGGTGATGGATATCTGACCGTAACGGAGGGTGTAGAGCGTTCCTGTAACGTAAATATGATGTACATTGCCATGGCAACTGGAAAAGAAACTTTCCTGAAGTTCCAGCATAATTTCAATCTGGGTCTTAAGACTAACATTGATCTTGCAGGAGAGGCAAGGACAGCAAGTCTTGTATATAATGTAAATACCATGGGTCCCACAGATCTGGCAACCAACAGCTTTGGACAGGGTTATAATGCCACTATGATACAGATGATGGCAGGATTCTGTTCTTTGATTAATGGGGGCTATTACTATGAGCCTCACGTGGTAAGCAAGATTGTCAGTCCGTCAGGAGCAACAGTTCAAAATATAGAACCCCGTCTTTTAAAGCAGACCATATCAGAAGCAACTTCTGCAAAGATACGGGATATGTGTAAGCAGGTAGTAATCGGGGAAAATGGTACCGGTAAAACGGCAAGGCCTGCCGGATATATCATAGGCGGTAAGACCGGAACAGCGGAAACACTGCCTCGTGGTAATCATGAATATGTAGTTTCCTTTATGGGGTATGCACCTGCAGATGACCCTCAGATTGCGATTTATGTGGTAGTGGACAGACCTAACGTACCGGGCTACATCATGGATGATGCCAAGTTTGCCACCAGGATTGTTAGAAGCATTTTGACGGAAGTGCTTCCTTATAAGGGGATTTTTATGACAGAAGAGCTTTCAGATAAGGAAAGAGAAGAACTGGAAGCATTGCAGATAGAAATTATGACTGCCCCGGCGTCTACGAAAACAGGGAATGAAGAGGAAGAAACAGAGGGAGAAGAACAAAAGACAGAGGGAGAGAGCACTGGAGAATCCGGTGAAGATGAAACCACAGGGGAAGGTGAAGAAGCACCTCGCGAAGAAGTGTGGAAGAAGTTCCCTATTGATCCGGCTACCGGCTATGCAATCGATCCTGAAACAGGAGAGTATGTAGATCCTGTCACAGGAGTATCCATGGGAGGAAGCTATGAAGGAGGCATATCCTCTGAACCGGAATCTACTTCAAAACCTGAAGGAGAATAAGAATATCTGTGAGAATTTTTTCTCATATCAGCCTCATAGAATGGTAGTAATACCGCGGTAATCATACCGTTCTATGAGGTTTTTTATGATTAAAAATAAGACCTGGAATAGAAAGAAGATTGTGACAATCTTTTTTGCCTGTATTATAATCTTTCTTATCCTCGGGGGAAGACTGGTGTATCTAATGGTATTTCAGTCAGATTACTATACGAAAGAGGCGCAGGAGCTGCACGAAAGAGAAAGAAGCATCAAGGCAGCCAGAGGAAGAATTCTGGATGCTAACGGCACAGTGATTGCAGATAACAAAACAGTATGCACGATTTCTGTAATACATAATCAGATTAAAGAGCCGGATCGAATTGTGGAGGTTCTTAGTAAGGAATTGGAGCTTTCAGAAGAATATGTCCGAAAGCGGGTGGAGAAATATTCCTCCATTGAACGGATTAAGAGCAATGTGGAGAAGAAAAAGGGGGATGCCATCAGAGCCTATAATCTGGAAGGGGTTAAGGTGGATGAGGATTATAAGCGTTATTATCCCTACGGTTCACTTGCTTCCAAAGTGCTTGGATTCACCGGAGGAGATAATCAGGGAATTATAGGACTTGAAGTAAAATATGAGGAGTATTTAAAGGGGCAGGAGGGCACAATCCTTACCGTTACCGATGCCAGAGGCGTTGAGATTGATGAGGCAGGAGAAGAACGGGTGGAGCCGATAGCAGGAAATGACCTTTATATCAGCCTTGATATGAATATACAAAGCTATGCAACCCAGCTTGCAAAACAGGTAATGGAGACTAAGCAGGCAGAGCGAGTGTCCATTTTGGTGATGAATCCTCAAAATGGTGAAATGATGGCAATGGCAGATGTGCCGGAATTTGACCTAAACAGCCCCTACGAGCTGCCAGAGGAAATAGAAACAGATGGACTTGCGGAGGAAAAGAAACAGGAGCTCTTAAATCAGATGTGGCGTAACGGATGCATCAACGATACTTACGAGCCGGGTTCCACCTTTAAGATTATTACTGCTGCAGCAGGGCTGGAAGCGGGTGTGGTAACCACCAAGGATCAGTTTAGCTGCCCCGGCTTCATTATGGTAGAAGATCGCCGCATCCGTTGTCATAAGACAACAGGACACGGCGCAGAAGATTTTATTCAGGCCACTATGAACAGCTGTAACCGGGTGTTTGTGAAAAGTGAAAATGTTTTGCGCTTCCAGTGCCTGTTGGCTGTTTCTACAAATCCAGTGAAAGACTGTCAAAAGGAGCTGACAGAACCACCCAGCAGGCACTTGAGGTGCACATAATTATCCGAGGATAGCCTTATCATTGGCGAATTCCTCGCCACTGGCTTCCTCAAACTTGTGAAGGAGCTGTTCTACAGTCAGTTTTTTCTTTTCTTCCCCACGAATATCCAGAATGATTTTACCGTCCATCAGCATAATCAGACGATTGCCGTGGGCGATGGCATCTTTCATGTTATGGGTAATCATGAGGGTGGTCAGTTTATCTCTGTTTACAATGTATTCTGTAGTTTCCAATACCTTTGCTGCGGTTTTGGGATCAAGGGCAGCAGTGTGCTCATCCAGCAGAAGCAGTTTTGGCTTTTGCAGGGTTGCCATAAGCAGGGTCAGAGCCTGACGCTGTCCGCCCGATAATAGCCCTACCTTGGAGGTTAATCGTTCTTCAAGTCCAAGGCCAAGAATCTTAAGAAGTTCCTTGTATTCCTCACGCTCTTTTTTGGTTATTCCGGAACGTAAGAAACGACTGTGACCACGGCGTTTGGCAAGGGCAAGATTTTCCTCAATTCCCATGGTAGCCGCTGTTCCGGTCATAGGATCCTGGAAAACACGACCTAAGAACTTTGCACGTTTATGTTCGGGGAGTTTCGTTACATCCACACCATCAATCAAAATCTGTCCTGCATCTACTGGCCAAACTCCTGCGATGGCATTCATCATAGTAGACTTGCCGGCTCCATTTCCGCCGATAACGGTTACAAAATCACCATCCTCAAGAGTGAGAGAGAAGTTGTCCAGAGCAAGCTTTTCATTTACGGTTCCGGGGTTAAAGACCTTGGTTACATTTTTAATTTCAAGCATTGGTATTGCCTCCCTTCTTTACAACGGGTTTTTTGAAGTATTTGTCCTTCCAGAAAGGAATTGCAAGGAAGATGGCAACTACTACTGCAGATAAGAGCTTCAGAAGGTCTGTGTCAACACCCATCCAGATAACGGTCTGAAGTACCAGATAGTAGATAATGGAACCCAAAGCGACACCAATCAGCTTAAAGCCGAAGTTGTGGAAGATGCGTCCGAAAATCGCCTCACCGATGATGACAGCGGCAAGACCGATTACGATAGCGCCACGGCCCATATTAACATCTGCAAATCCCTGATACTGGGATAACAAAGCACCGGAAAAACCTACCAGACCGTTGGAAATCATTAGTCCAAGCACCTTGGAAAGGTTGGTGTTGATGCCCTGTGCTCTTGACATATTGCCGTTACAGCCCGTTGCACGAAGTGCACATCCAAGTTCAGTTCCAAAGAACCAGTAAAGAAGGAGAACCAGCAGGACAATACAGATTGCAACAACAAAAATGGTATTTTTGAAAAAGGACACTCCTTTAATATATCGTAAAGAAACTAAAAGATCGTATTTGTCTACATTAATTGCCTGATTTGCTTTGCCCATAATTTTTAAGTTCACAGAATACAGGGCAAGCTGTGTAAGAATACCTGATAAAATAGCGGGAATTCCCATAAAGGTATGGAACAATCCAGTTACCAGTCCTGTCAGCATACCGGCAAAGGTAGCTGCAATCATGGAAACAAAAACATTGTGGCCGGAAAGCATCATGATGATGCAGACCGCACCACCTGTACATAAAGAG
>CAMBLS010000114.1 GCA_945868485.1 uncultured Lachnospiraceae bacterium
GATGGTGAATATGAAATCATCGCCGGTCACAGAAGGAGACATGCGGCACAACTTGCTGGTCTTAAAGAGGTTCCGGTTATTATCAGAAATATGGATCAAGATACAGCTGTCCGTGCGATGGTAGACAGCAATCTGCAGAGACCTAATATACTCCCAAGTGAAAAGGCATTTGCTTACCGTATGAAGATGGAAGCAATGAATCATCAGGGAACATCAGGCGGTATCAGTGCGAAAGACATTGGAAAGAACGCAAATGACAGTGCAAGGCAGGTGTATCGCTATATCCGGCTTACTTATCTGATGAATGACCTATTAAACGCAGTAGATCGTGATGTGATCGGATTGCAGGTAGGTGTAGAGCTTTCCTACCTTACGGTTCCAGAACAGGAGATGGTGGAGGAAGTGCATGAGAGTACCGGAAAATATCCAAGTCTGGAACAGGCAAAAAAAATAAGGCAACATCGAGAAGAAAAAACGCTGACAAAAGAGATTGTGCGGCTCCTGGTTATAGGAGAGCGTAAAAAGAAAACAACGGTAACATTAAAACAGGATGAAATTAAGAAGTATTTTCCTCCAGAGTATGATGAACAGAAGATACGGACTGTTATATGTCAGCTTTTGGAGGAATGGAGCAATCAGAATCATTGATAAGTACGAAGGGAGGGATGTGTCATGAGTATAAGAGCAACATTCCATTATTTTCAAGGAATGGAATGCGATATGTACAGTTTTTATCGTATTCCCAAACTGCTGTTTACAAGTGAATATTTTAAAAATCTCTCCTGCGAAGCAAAGGTGCTGTACGGACTGATGTTAGACCGGATGTCACTGTCCATCAAGAACCGGTGGTTTGATGAAGAGGACAGGGCATATATTTTCTTTTCGGTGGAAGAGATTATGGAAATGCTTAACTGTGGCAGGAATAAGGCTGTGAATTGTCTAAAAGAGCTGGATCAGGAAAAAGGGATTGGATTGATTGAGAAGAGGCGAATCGGACTTGGAAAAACAAATGTTATTTACGTGAAAAATTTCAGCCTGACAGAATATCCAGATGAGCCAGCAATCTTTGATTCGGAAGAAACACCGGAAAATGTAGCAGAGAGAAAAGAAAATACAGAGACAGAAATAGAAGAATATGCGAAAAAAGAGCCGGAAAAGCCCGTAAATACACAGAAGTTTGAAAAACAAACTTCAGGAAGTTTGAAAAATAAACTTCAAGAAGTTTCAAAAACAAACTTCAAGGAGTTTGAAAAACAAACTTCAAGAAGTTTAGAAAACAAACTTCAAGAAGTTTCAAAAACAAACTGTAATAATACTGAATATAATTATACTGAATTTAGTGAGAATGAATCTTATCAATATCTATCTGAACAAGAGAAAGGGAGAGATAGGATACAGGAGAGAAATGAGTATCGACAGTTAATTCATGATAATATCGAATATGAGATCCTTTGTCAGAGCTATGGAACTGGACGAGTAGAAGAGCTGGTAGAGCTGATGCTGGATGCAATATGTTCGACAAAGACATATCAACAGATCAATGGGGAAGCTGTGCCTACACAAGTGGTCAAGAGCCGTTTGCTCAAAGTCGGGTATGAACACATCCAGTCTGTGTTTTTCAGTCTTGACAGGAGTACAAGCAAAGTGAAGAATATCCGGCAGTATATGCTGACGGTATTGTATAACGCTCCTGCAACAATCAATCAGTTTTATGATGCTGAAGTTCGACATGACATGTACTGGGGGAAGGATATTCCAGACAGGTAAGAACTTTGTGCCCACTGGGCACGAAGTTTAAAAAGAGATAGTCATATCTGGCAGATATGCTAAAATAACCTTGTGTCCACTGGGCACAAAGTAGGAGGAAGAATTATGTTGAGATTTATGATAAAACTGCCATTTCGAATTATTGCAGCTCCTGTTTGGCTGGTACTTGCAGCGGTGAATATTGTGCTGGTGTTCCTGGTTGGGTTATCTGCTGGATTCTGCTATCTGATAGCCGGAATCTCTGTTGTGACAGAAGTTTTGAGTATTGGGTTTGGAATCAGTACGGACTGGACAATGAAATCAGCGATTATTACGACAGTAGTGTTTGTTCTACTCCCACATATCGGTATGGGGATAGTTGCAGTAATTGAAGTTGTGAAATGTGGATTACAGGAATTTATTTTTGGATGATTGTGGAAAATATAGTGGCGCTATATGGAAAGGCAGAAATAAACAATGGAAGAATTATATAAAGTGATGGATGATTTGCTTGAGGTGGAATTTCAGATGAAAGCAGGGATGGATATTCTGAAAGAACTGGAAGAGTTTTATATGCTGGAAAAAGAAACCGAAAAATCGGATGCTAGAAAAGTAGCTGTGCTGATGAAAGGATATCTGCAGTCGATGAAGTCAAATATTCGAGAAATCATTCGTTATATTGATGACACGACACTTGAAAAATCAAATGATAAAAAGAAAGATAAACAGGAATCTGCGAGCACCATATCCGAGGAAGTGCAGGAATTTGTGAATCTGACAATTACAGAGCATATGGGGAAAGCATATTCAGAATGGAAGTTAAAGCAGGATAAAGAGCCAGTAAGTGAGATTGATAAGAAATACCAGAAATTACTGGAAACGTTATCCCCAGAACAGGAAGAAGTGATTACGGAATACTGTAATGCAATTTTCAGCAGTGGAGCAGATACAGAAGAGTTTTTCTATCGGTTGGGATTAAAAGACGGACTGAATCTGAAAAATACGGTAAAATCTGTATTAGAAATGATATCATGAAATCGGAAGTTGGAGGATACACGCATGAAAATTGTAATCATTAATGGAAGTGCCAGAAAAGGAAACACGCTGACAGCAATCAATGCATTTATAAAAGGAGCATCAGAAAAGAATGAAATTGAAATCATTGAACCTGACAAACTCAACATTGCACCATGCAAGGGATGTGGTGTCTGTCAATGCTCTAAGGGATGCGTCGATAAGGATGATACAAATCCTACAATTGATAAAATTGCTGCCGCAGATATGATTCTTTTTGCTACACCAGTTTATTGGTGGGGAATGTCAGCACAATTGAAACTTATCATTGATAAGTGCTACTGCCGTGGATTGCAGTTAAAAAATAAAAAAGTTGGCACGATTGTTGTAGGCGGTTCTCCCGTAGACAGTATCCAGTATGAGCTGATTGATAAGCAGTTTGACTGTATGGCAAAATATCTTTCATGGGATATGCTTTTCAAAAAATCATATTACGCAACAGCCAGAGATGAACTTGAAAAAAACAAGGATTCCATGAACGAACTTGAGGGGATCGGAAAAAATTTATAAAGCACGTTCCAAATTCCTGTTTGCATATTTCATCAAACGGTACATATTAAAATTAACACAAAGGGAGATGTTAGAATGAAAGCTCATGAATATTGGTCTGTCGGAGCATTGATAACGATGCTAGGAACTTTTTATAGCGGATATAAAGGTTCAAAATCAAGCCATAAATATTTTGCGGCAAGTTCTTTGCTTTGTATGATTATGGCTATTTACACAGGTCATAAGATGATATCTAAAAACAAGAAAACAAAGAAAGAACCAATATCATTAGGAAATGAAGAATAATACAATCAACCTTGTGCCCAGTGGGCACGAAGTTGGCATAGTCACTATGGTGTCAGGAGAAATCCTGGCATCTTTTTTTTATATCTTTTTACACTTCAAAAAATAATTTCAAAAAATTTCTAAAATCATGTCCGATTTTGTCGCTCCCAATACAGAGTATATGGAAGGCAAATTGAAAATCCTCTGATTTCCAAAAATCACAAACGTAAAAGAGGTTCAGACAGTTCTTCCGATTGCACCTTGACAATTGAAGGAGCTGATACATCTTGAGGAACATGCTTACCGGAGATAATCCGGCTCGTGCAGGCGAAGACTCCTACGGGAAGAGCGAAGCAATAATGATACCACCGAAGGGTACAGGACCTCTGCTGAAACAGAGACTGTGACTGTATTTTTACAGCCGGGTTATCTGGAATGATAACGATCAGATGTATATGTACAGACAAAGCCCAAATGTGAATACTTAGATTTTCTTATTTATATTACAGGAGAAATCCTGTAGCAAGTGGGGAATGGTTCGAATCCATTCCTCATTTTTTCGTGCAGAAAATGCACAGATTATTATACTGTTTGAAATACCAGGGAAGTGTGTTTCAGGAAGAAAGGGAGGACAAAAAGAATGAATACGATTGTTTTAATGGGTAGACTTGCCAGAGATCCAGAAACTAAGCTGACATCTACGCAAAAGGGACAAACCAAAGTATCTAGGTTTCCACTGGTAGTAAAAAGAAATCGCACAAGCAAAGCATTTGTAGTGATGATCACAGCTTATGGAAATAATGCAGAATTTGTGGAGAAATATCTTGAAAAAGGAATTAAGATTGCTCTTTCCGGAGAGTTGGTAATCTCTCAGATCAAAGATGAACAGACTGGAACTGCATCCTATTATACCGAAGTCATTATGGATAATGTAGAGTTTGCAGAAGCCAAAACAAAAAAAGAAGAATCTGACGGATTTCAACCAGCAGAGAAGAGGAAGATTCCATTCGATATACCAGAAGAACTTGAACAAGAAATGCCATTTCGATAGGAGGACAAGATTTATGAGAAAATACTTTTTAGAATTATTTGCAATAGGATTGGTTGATTCAGAAGGAAGAATCAATACAGAACATATGACAAGTGATGCGCTTATGACTGCCATGAAAACAATGGAAGAGCTGACGCAAATGAAAATGGATCGTTTGGTTTTGGAAACAACAATGGAGATGATCTTATGTATGTTTGAGTCATGTGACACAGAGGAATTTACAGAAATATTAGGCAAGCTGCTTGGCGGAAAGCAGAATTCTAAAGTGACAGCTCATTTGGAAGCACTGGAGGAATTGTTGACAGAAGAGGAATATAGTAGTTTCCTTGCAGAATATCTTGGTTATTTAACCGTGAATGTAGCAGAGTTTATTAGGAGCACAATCATTGAAAATGGTTTGATGTTACTTGCCGGTTCAGGAGGAGAAGAGGATGGAGAAGAGGATGGAGAAGACGGATTATAAAATCACAGAGTTTCACAATTCGGAGTTTGGTTCCATCCGTATGATTGAAGATGGAGGCAGACTTTTATTTTCTGGAATTGATGTAGCATTTGCTTTGGGATATGCAAAACCAAGAAATGCGATAAATGTTCATTGCAAGGGGGCCCTGAAACGGGGCGTCCTTACATCAGGTGGGGTACAGCCAATGATTTTTATTCCAGAGGGAGATGTATATCGGCTGATTACAAAAAGTCGTTTAAAGTCAGCACAGAATTTTGAGAAGTGGGTATTTGATGAGGTACTTCCGGCTATTAGGAAAACAGGCGGATATTTAGAGACCGATCTTTTAGACAGGGTAAAAGATAACCCGGAACTTCTTTTGGAATTTGCCGAGAGACTTTTGGCAGAAAACAATCGAAATCGAGAATTGCAAAATCGTGTAAAGGATATGCAGCCAAAAGCAGATTATTATGATCATTTCATGATTACAGGAGAATGCACCAATATTCGAACGACGGCAAAAGAGATTGAATTTCCAGAAAGAAAATTTGTGAAACTTCTTTTAAATAGAGGATTTCTATATAGGAGTCCATCCGGCACGCTGTTACCCTATGCGGTGGAGAAGAACAATGATCTGTTTATTGTAAAAGACTATTTTAACAATGGACATCTTGGTTCACAGACATTGGTTACACCAAAAGGAAAAGAATTTTTTAAAGCGTTGTGTGCGGAGGAAGAGTAAAGAATGATGGAGGTGGTTGCCATGATTACAGATCTGGACAGCAGTTAAATCGCTGAAAGGAGGGAAAATCATGCAGGAAGAGGTAACTCAGAAAACGGTCACGTTCTGCATTCGGACTACCAAAGTAACAGCAGATTTATTGAAAAAGGTTCTTGCTGCTTATCTGCGTCATCAGAAGCAAAAATCGGTAGAGAAGAAAGCGAAGAAGAATCAGCCGAAACAGGGAAAGGTCACGGTAAAAGAGCTGGCAAAACAAAATGCCGGGATGGTCAATATCGAGATCACAAATAAGAATATCAAGTCCTTTGAACGTTATGCCAGAAAATACGGGATCAATTATGCTTTGAAAAAAGATAAGAGTAAAGATCCACCGATGTATCTGGTGTTTTTTAAAGGACGTGATCAGGATGCCCTCAATGCTGCTTTCCGTGAGTTTTCCCAGAAACAGATTCAAAAAGCGAATAAGCCTTCTATTCACAAGCGTCTTGCAACTTACAGAGCAATGATGCCAAAGAAATCGAAGGACAAAGTAAAGAACCGGCATCAGGAGCAGAGCCGATGAAAAAGCAAATCGGTAAAAATCTGATGCAAAAATGGAAGAATAAGATCAGGGTCAGGCTGTCCGCCCTGGATAAAAAGAAACTGGTTCTTACCAATATCCCATATATCTTAACTGCTTTTTATACAAATCGGGCATCATTTCTTTACAGAAACAGTCTGGGAGAAGATATTGGGAACAAGCTATTATATGCGATGGAACATGCAGACAGGATTCTTACTGGATTGCAGACAAGTTTTAACTGGCGTGATATGCTGACAGGAATTGTAGCAGCTGTCATTCTGAAATTACTGGTATGGCAGAAACAGTCAGATGCAAAGAAACTCCGGAAAGGAATCGAGTATGGTTCAGCCAGATGGGGAAACGCTGAGGATATTAAACCTTATATGTCGGAAGATCCCTGGATGAATATTCCATTAACAGCAACAGAAGCATTGACTATGGAAAGTAGACCTAAACAGCCAAAGTATGCGAGAAATAAAAATATCGTGGTCATCGGTGGCAGTGGTTCCGGAAAGACACGATTTTTCGTTAAGCCGTCAGTCATGCAGATGAACTGTTCCATGGTCATTACAGATCCGAAAGGCACTCTGATCGAGGAGTGCGGGAAGATGTTAGCAAAGGGACCACCTAAGAAAGATAAGAATGGAAATATTATGAAAGATAAATCAGGAAAAGTGGTACACGAACCATATGTGATTAAGGTTCTGAATACTATCAACTTTTCCAAATCGCTTCATTACAATCCATTTGCTTATATACGGTCTGAAAAAGATATCCTGAAGCTGGTTACAACAATTATTGTTAATACCAAAGGCGAAGGGGAAAAAGCTTCCGAAGATTTTTGGGTGAAAGCAGAGAAGCTGTTGTACACGGCATTGATTGCTTTTATCTGGTATGAAGGAGATGAAGAGGAAAAGAATCTGAATACCCTTCTGGATCTTTTGAATGAAAGCGAAACCCGTGAAGAGGATGAAACTTACCAGAATCCAGTGGATATGATGTTCCAGGAACTGGAAGAAAGAGATCCGCAGCACTTTGCGGTCAGACAGTATAAAAAATACAAAATGGCGGCTGGCAAAACAGCCAAAAGTATTCTTATTTCCTGTGGTGCGAGGCTGGCACCATTTGATATAGCAGAACTTCGTGAGATCATGTCTTATGATGAAATGGAACTGGATAAGATTGGGGACAGGAAGACAGCCTTGTTTTTGATTATGTCCGATACAGATACAACCTTTAACTTTGTGATTGCCATGTTACAGTCACAGCTTTTCAATCTGCTTTGTGACAAAGCAGATGATGAATATGGTGGAAGACTGCCAGTTCATGTGCGTGTCATTGCTGATGAGTTTGCCAATATTGGACAAATTCCTCAGTTTGACAAGCTGATTGCAACCATCCGAAGCA
>CAMBLS010000115.1 GCA_945868485.1 uncultured Lachnospiraceae bacterium
GGAAGCCATACCATGTTTTTCAATCATACCCACATCTTCCATATAAGACATCAGAGCAAACATTTCTAACTCTGTCGCATTATTTGGATCTACATCATTCACACGAACCTCATAATCGCCCACTTTAATTATTGGTGCAGTTGGTGTAGAAGAGTCAGCATATTTTGCTAACAATCCCGTGTTCCCTGCTGTTGTAACACCAATTGTTTTTCCATTGTTAGACGATGTAGTCTCTTGTGTTGCAGAACCCATTGTCGTAAACTTTGAAGCTGAATCATTTGAACTGTTCTTACGATAGTACGCATGATAAAAATCGGTACTGTATCCTACTGCTTCGATACTCATTTTTTCTCCTTTCTGCAGTTGCTCTGTCAGTCACAACCGCACCGCTCTCCTGAAAGGTCCGAGCGGTAAAAAGGCACTGCATTCCAAATTCAATCCTTTGAAATACAATGCCATCCTTGCAAACAATATATCGGCATGTTCGTTTGTTTCATTTAGCAGAAAAAATTTCCGCTTTATGTTATTTTCAAGTGACTGTTTCCGGCAGTTACCAGTTTCTGCAATTCCGTCTGTCAGCCCGCATTGCCTATGCCGTTATTCGTAATTTTTATCCAACATAGTTACTGCCTTCAGCAAAGTCCGTCATAACATTTGCTTCATAAACGGCAGACACCTGGGACATCTTCCTTTCATTGTTCCATGATTGTAAAAATCGGCTTCTTTCCTGTTCCTGCTTTGCTATCTTTTCATTCAACATTTCCTGCTGCTCTTTTCTCCGTAAAATAGCACGTTTTTCTGCCCTTTGTTCCTGCTCCTTCTGCAATTTTTCTAATCTTTCGTGCCTTTTTTCCCACCATGATTCTTCATTGGAACCAAATAAGGACCTCTTACCGGAACTGTTCATCGGAATCCCCTGTCCCAGATGTTCTTCAATGGACGCACCAAATTTTTCTGTGTGATAAGAAGGAGAATATCCCGGCATTGATGCAAAGGGAATATTGACCGAGCGATCCTCCGCTGTATATCCTAAGACCCACGCTTCATAATCAGGATCATTCTTCATTTGCTCCCAGCCTTTTTCTGTAATCGACCATACATTTACATCATTTTTCTGTGACCAGTCATAAGAAATGCTGTTCATTAAACTGGTAAAGAACTTCTTGTATTCCTCCATTGTCATATCCTCTCTGGACACATTCTCCACACCATTCTTTTCGAGTACTTTCTTTCCGGCGCGGATCTGACTGTCTACATGCGCTGCCTGATCCGGATGTTTCTTCTTATATTCCTCTGTCACACGTTCGACATCCTTTTTCGATGCACTCTTTTCTGCTCCTGAATCAATTCCCACTTTTTTGGTCTCTTTATTTGCGATCATGTCTGCAAAATCTGTTCCTGAGGTATTTTTCTGTATCTTTTCGGTTACCTGCCATGCAAAATATCCTGTACCAATTCCATAAACGCTCATTGCTGTATCCTCCGATTTTTAAAAGTAGTCCCCGTATTCATGTAGCTGTAATTATTTGAAATCTCCATTGTCCTAATCCTTTTTCAATTCGACTCCATTCATTAACCCCAAAAATTATATTTACTTTCTTCAAAGGATCCCATGTATGCCGAACCATTTGAAGTATACCGACTGGAAGCACTCATTACATTGACAGAAGCATTCTGATTGATGCGATTACTGATAAAACTGAGTTTTGAGACGAATCCAGATTCACTCCCCAATGCTTTCTTTAGAGCATCTGCATCTGCATTCTGTAAAGTTTTCTCATTCACAGCTAGACTTCCATCCTTCTCCTGTGTAATTCCTATACCTTTTAATGCTTCCTTGCTGCCTGTCGAAATTTCTTTTAACTGCTGGCGGTAAAATTCATTCATCGTTCCGCCTGTTATCTTAAGCTGCTTCATTGTGGCATTATATCCTTCAACCATTTTGCTGATATCGGAAAGAATATCTTTTGTATTTCCGCCTTCTTTTGCTTTGTCATATATAGAGTCCTTCGCAGAATCTGTAAGCTTCGAAGCATATTTATTTAGATTTTCTGATAGGTCTTCCAGCTTTGAATAATTACTTTTCTTCAAAATCTTAGAGGCACTGGTGCTGGTATTATTTCCGATGCTTCCTAACAATCCTGACGATGATTTATGATTCAAAATATTCAGTAAAGATGTTCCTTGAAGTGAAATGCCGCTTTTTGCCGCTGATTTTGCTAACATTTGATTTGTGATTCTCATCCTGCAACCTCCTCATATTTGCAATATTTTTTCTGATTTTTATATCGCCACTTTTCCTTTTCAATTTCATCCAATTGTAACGAACCGACTTTTGCATGTAACGAAAAGATACTTTTCACACAGTAGCCAGCATTTACTGCGGGCTACGTGCCAAAAACGTACATGAGCCATGAAGTTGGCGATTTTACATGCGAAGCATCGCCAACTTCGTTGCATTTCAGGCTAGGGTCTGAAATGTAACAACGAAAAAAATCAGCAGGCGTATTACCCACTGATTTTATCTTTTTTTATTTTGAATTACCCTGCCATATGACTATAGTTCCACCCTTTTTTGAAGCATGACTGCAAGTTCAAATTCTTTATCTCTGATTGTTGTTTCCGCTTTTCCATAATATTTTTCTGCACATACTTCAATATTCCGAAGTCCCAAACCATGATTCCCGAAATCAGGTTTTGTTGTGCGCAGTCTGCCATCGATTCTATTTCTGGCAAATGTTCCATCAAAACTGTTTTTTATAACGATAAAAAACATATTTTCACGCCGGTAAGCATTCAATTCTATGGTTTTGTTACCTTCTTTTTGTCTCTTGCAGGCCTCTAATGCATTATCCAGTGCGTTGTTAATGATAATGCTTAGATCGAATGCCTCGATGTTCATATCAGAAGGAAAAATAAAGTCAGCCTGAAAATCGATATGATTCTTTTTGGTCAGCTGGACATATCTCTGGATGATGACATCAGTCACCGGATTACCAGTATTGTATTTCATATCCAGTTGTTCAACGGAAGTCTGTAAGGAATCCAGATATTGTTTTAGTGCTGTCTGATCTGAATGCTTTCCTGACGCCTCATTCATCAATGCGTCCATATCAGCTATGTAATTTTTCATATCATGTTTCATGCCACGAATCCCGGCATATAGGTTCTCTATTTCTCCGATATGCTGTTCCATTTCTTTGATTCTGTCCTGATAAACACTGACTTCGATTTTCTTATTGCTTTCATCTATGAGTTTCCGCAGCATTTTTGCAGCAAGAATGATCATGATAATGCATAACAAGGAAGTACATGGAATCAGGAAGTTCATCTCCGGACGATTATTTAACAGCAACTGCATATCGTTTCCATCCACCCAGAACATCATGCTGCGAATCATCAGACACAATAACAATCCTATCACGCTGGGAAATAATAAGAAAATCAATTCTGACTTTTGATATGCCTCTTTCATTTCCAGATATTTTTTTATCCGCTTAATAATCTTGTATGCGAAAAACAAAATTGTGAAATTGAACAGCAGATTCCAGATGATTTCTACGACAGATGCTGCTGCATAAAACATCTTTTCTCCATACATCTGCTTATCCACACATAGATATTGATTCAAACCCATCCGCTTCTCAAATATCCACAAAAAGATTGGGTTACAGGCAAATTTCAAGAGTTCAATTACAGAGTAAAAGGTCACAACATAGTAAACAATTTTCAGCCTTTCTTCTTTCAGTAATAACATACTTACTGCAAAAGTAATCAGCATACTTACTAACACAGGTATGATGCTCTGGCGGCTGTTATTCATTATCATTCTGTTTCCGTACAATATGCTTTTTACCATGTTTGAATAGTGCAAAATCATCTGCATTGCCACATATTGTATCAACAGTATTGCATGATTCGTATATAATTTCTTAAATGGAAAGCGTGCCTGCGCTGCTTTCAACAACATAACCAGTAATAATCCCTGAACAACATAGATTGTAACATCTAAAAAAACATATAGTATAGCCTTCATCACATCCTATGTCCTCCTTAGAAAACTCATATACGCAGTTACAAAATCATTATATTTCTGCTTTGACAAAAACACCTTCTCCCCATTTTTTAATTCTATATTCGTGTGGTTATAGCGGTCAATTTCCTGTAAATTCACTAAAAATCCCCGATGCGAGCGAAAGAAACTGCCCCCCAGTTTACGCTCCAGAACTTCCATTTTTTCATAAAAACTATAGGTTTTTTCCTTCATATTTTTTGTGTGCAGGACAATTTTTCTTGCGTCATTCTCTGCATAAATGATATTATTCGCCGGTATCTTGATGTAATTACCATCTATTTTTATGATCAGTGGTTCTGCATTCTTTTCTCTCCGGATCTGACTGATCGCCTTGTCCATTATTTCCATGAATTTCTGTTCATTCACCGGTTTCAAAAGATAATGGAATGCCCCTACATCATAGCCTTCAAACACATACTCCTTCAATGCCGTCACAAAAATAATGATTGCATCTGATTTTTCTCTGATTTTCTTCGCAACATCCATGCCATTTAATATACCTGTATCATGATTCTGATTCAGAGAAATATCCAGCAGAATCATATCATACTCTCTCTGATCAGATAGCAGTTCCTCACCATCAGCAAACACACAGACGTCTGCATCCGTGCATGTTTCTGCTAATTTCTTTAGATATTCTCTTATTGGCTGTTCATCATCACATATTGCTATTTTCATCATTTCCTTCACTCCGTGTTGATCCATATAATCTTCGTCATCAACAAAAATGCGAGACTCAAAAAAGGCACTGCATCCCTTCAACTAGTTCAGTGCACGCATTTTATTGTTGTACTCTGTTCACCGGAACAAATGCATTCTCAGACCATGCAGTATACACTACATCACCGGAATTTACACTCAGGACGTATCTTCTATAATTCACTAACTAAATACCCTTCTAAGCACCTCGATGACATCTTGATTCTTTAGTCCATAATTTTTCAAAGAATTAGCATCAAATGGTTCTTTCTCCAATGTTCCAATGAAAGTGTCTATGTCTGTTTTCACTGATGATGGAAGAATCGTTGCGCTCTCAAGCATAAGTTCTGATGCAATTCTTAATACATCCTTTTTATGCTTCTTGATTTCATCAGAATCTACCTTCTCTCCATTCTCTTTCTTCTGCTTCAAATCAAGATATGCTTTTGCCTTAAACAAAATCAAATACTCTGGACGAAGAACAGACAGTCCATTCGCAACAACTTTTCCTGCTAATAACACATTGTAATAATCATCATTAAGCAGAATAGCTGATAGGCTTGAAACAGTATCATCAATATGAATCGGTGTAATACCAGTCACCTCACGCAGTTCAAAATCACTCCTGCAAAACAGTTCTACCATTTTAGGGAATGCATCATCCTCCGGCTTATCAAACCTGTAAAACTGTGGCTTTTCTCCATTAGTAGCCTTGTTTCTATATCTTCCATCCTGGATAAATTCCCAGAACTTATTTCCAAACTCTGGTGTTAATGCCTCAACAATTAAAACTATGTCGAGATCTCTAGTTGCTCTAAACACTGTATCATTGCTTTCAAATACAATATCGCAGGCAGCTCCACCTATGAGAACATACTGATTCTCGTATTCTTCAAAATATTTTCTAAAAGTATCTAACCCTTTTACCATACATACTTCTCTAACATCTCTTTAATGGAAATATTAATTCTTTCGTCTTGTTTCTCTGCCTCTGTAAGAGACAAAGCAACGCTAAGTGGATCTTCTAATCCCTTATTTTCAAAATCGACAAAGTACCCAAGTTCCAGAACAACACATCCGATTTCTTCCCCCGGATGAGCCTGTTTCATCTTTTTAATTCCAGTCTCTGCGAGTTCCTTTTTTGTAACAGCATAAGTCGGATATTCGTTATCTGATAACAGCGAGTACTCGCATAAGGCGCTTATCCCAGCTTTCTTCTCTAACTGAACATTCTCTGTAAGCTCATACCTTGAAATGACCGGATTTCTCAAAACATCCTGTATATCTTTCCACAGTTTCTTGATATCCGCAGGCACTGTGATGACTCTTGACTTTCCTTTCATCCCAAGAATATCCACATTCAAATATTCTATTTCATCAAAACATCGGCTGACTGACATCTTCGTGACACCAAGTTTTACTGCTGCTTCTGATACCGTCACATTCTCCCATTTTTCATATATCGCTATAAATATTACTCTCTGTGTCAAAAAGGAAATTAAATGAACCGGGGCAATATCCCTTTTATTCTCATTCGAAAGTAAAATCCCTATAAATGGCAGGTACACCTGCTTTTCCTTAAGCACAAAGGGAATACCTTCTTCTACGAGTTTCTCTTTTATATAAAAAGTTGTTGAATCTAAAAAGATAGCGCAATTAAGACCTGCCACCTTTTCAATCTTGGCACGATCCTTTCTAAGTATCACCAGAGAAGCATCATTCTTCGGCTTAATTGCTATCCATGACAACCCATTTGTTTCGACTTTATAAAACCAGTATCTTCCCCGGAAAGCTAAAGGTAACCTATCATTCAAATATTCAGTTTTTTCTATAGAAACACTCTGTCTCAGTGTTTTCTCTAAAAAATCTTTCATAAAACCACCTATTTTGAATCTGTAACTCTTTTTATGTTACAAATATAAAATAGCATATTTTGATTATAAATTCAAGAAATATGATCTGCTCAATAAATTGCTTCTCCCTGCGCTGCAGAACCCATTGTCCTATACTTTGAAGCTAAATTGTTTGAACTGTTCTTACGATAGCCAGCACGATAAAAATCTGTACTGTATCCTACTGCTTCGATACTCATTTTGCTCCTTTCCACAGTTGCTCTGTCAGTCACAACCGCACCGCTCTCCAGAAAGGTCCGAATTCCACTATCTGTCTTTGTTGTTCCGCTGCTTCCTGACTGTGCTCTAAACTTGCCTTTCTTTGTGCCGCTTCCTTTTCTCTCTTCGCTTTATTGATTGCATTCACTTCTGCTACACGCTCCGGGGAGTCACTGCACCCACCAATATATGTCACACTTCCGTCCTCATGTACTACCACCCCACCCGGTTCGTAAACTAGCCCTTTTGCTGCAAACGAAGCACTTAACTGAGGAGTAGCTTCAAAGAAGTCATCTATTTTTTTTTCATAATAAGCAGCCTTTTCTGGATCATTTGCCATTTGTTCCAAAATGTTAGGCGCAATAATAACATTATTTCCACTCATACTTTTTCCAATTCCATCAAGGCTTGCCTGATCTTTTCCTACACTTTGGATAGTTACTTTACCATACTTTGATTTCAGATATTTCGTATAAACATCTACATTTGATGTATCTGCTTTAGCTGCTCCCTGCAAGCTTTCCGTAAAGTTCGTACTGCTTGCAGTGGTTTTCTGTGTCCTGCTTGTATACTGATATGCACTGTTCAAAATATTTCCCACATTGCTAACATTCATTTTCAATTCTCCTTTTATATTCCGCTGCCATAATCTGCATAATAGATTCCAAATTGTTCTCTGTCACTTGGTAATCTGTATCACTATACTTTTGAAACGATTCACTTATTGACTTTTCATTAACTATTTTTTTATCCTTTTCATTTCCTATTTCATTCGAATAACCCTCCAGCCAATACAAGGTATCTCCATCCGGATATACTATCATTCCTGCACTCTTAACAGGTGGTGCCAACGCATTGATTTCT
>CAMBLS010000116.1 GCA_945868485.1 uncultured Lachnospiraceae bacterium
TACAGGAATCTGTTTGAATAATATTTCCTTGTCGATTATCTCCCACAGAGTTGTCGATATTTGTTGTTCGGTCCTGATTCTCCTCATAGTATCCATCTCCCAAACGTTCTCCTTGTCCTGCATTATTCTGTGGTTCGCTATGTAATATTCTTTCGCCTCCAATATTCTCTGATCCAGAAATGCTTCCAGCGTCCCTTCTGATAACATCAACATTAACTGCTCCGGACTCGTTTCCATTAGATAATTCACTATTTTCCTTGCCTGTACTGTTCTCCCTTCTAAAATCTTCTCCAGACCCGGAAAAATCTCGATTCTTTCCAGATTCAACCTCTTCATTACTTCTTCTTCGCTCAGATTCTGCATTTCCTGCCATTCCTGCTCTGTCATCACTTCTGCTTGGCTCATTTCCCCTGTTTCTATCTCCATTGTCAACATTTCGTTGTTCATTTTTCATTCTCCTTTTCTCAGAAATTACGTGTGCACTTATCATGTTAATTTCAAGGTGAGTAATCTGCTGAACTACTCCAAAACACTTCATAAATAAATCAATATTTACAATATCAGTATTCATAAACAACTGATTAAATATATTGATGCTCTTTTCGGATAAATGATATTGCTGATTACACCTTGCCATATACATTTTCATGCAACACTCCGTTACAAATTCCTTCAAAAGTGCAACACGATCTTCGGATGTATCGTTTTTATATTCATTTTCATGCATTGTAAAATAACTTTCTGTATGTGCTTTAAATACAGAATAAGCATATTCTTCAAAATAAACATTTTCAGGAGCTGCGTTTACACGCAAATATGACTCCATAATCTCCGGTATCATAGTCCATGTAGAAATCTTCGCATTTTTAATGTCACCACTTTTTACTTTAGTATCAGTGACATCGAAAATATAATCACAGAATTTTCCCATAACACCGGAAGTATTAAACGGATAAACCGCAATACCACTATCCTTTTTAGGATAGCGGTTACGTTTCTTCCATTGCGTAAAATCAACAACCAAGGTTGCAGTAGGCTTTTGTGCATATATAGCCAATAGATTAGCAATTGACCAGTGATGCATATTTCCAGTACCCATAAACGTCAAAAACTTTTCTAACTTTTCAACGCTATTTATGCTCTTAGCTGTATCACACACCAATTTTTCCAATCCTTCAATTCTCACAATACATTCCTCCTGATATTATGATTCTTTTTCCGGGAAATCAAATTCTACCTTGTTACCAACTAATTTTAGCTTTGCAGAAAAACGCTTTCTTGTTCTGGCAGAAAAAAATCCTGTAATTAGATCTGTCTCTCCACGAAGCAATAATTTCGTAATTTGTTCCTCCGGTATTTCCTTTGTTGCCATTGTAAAAGGAACTCTAAAACCACAATCACAACTATATGAATATGGCGTTTTTATCAATTTTTTCTGTCTACATACCGGACAAGTATATTTACTCATTTCCCTTGTTGTATTTTGATCTGGAAACTCAAATACAACTTTCTGTTCGTCTGCATCCCATTTCAAAAAAGCAGAAAACGGATTTTTACCTTTTTCTTTTGGTTTAAATCCACTAATTAAATCTGTCTTTCCTTGTATCAAAAGTTTATTAAGCTGCCTTTCATCAATAAGGACACCTGCAATAGTACCTACCCCAAACTGACAACCGCTTTGGCCATCTTTTTTACTACAAAAATAACCATATTTATTTTTTATTATAGGTTCATGGCAAATCGGACACTTATATTGCGTTATTTCAGGCTTATTTTCATCAAATACAAGAGCTACTTTTTTTTGTTCCTTATCCCAACGCATATGTGCCTCAAACGTTTTTTTATCGGCATTCTTAAAGGATATCAGCTCCGTCATTCCGCCACTCAAAAGCACTTTCAGTTCTTTTTCTTTAACCGTATGCCCTAATATGGTTCCCAAATAAAAACTGCAATCTTCGTCTTTACGCTCCGCTTGTGCTCTATAATTTTCGCACTTGAAGCCATAAGATGTAGCCAAAATCTTTCCATTACAGATAGGACAAAAATAATTCGTAACCATATCTTCTCTAGCCGGAAATGCAAATTCTATTTTACTTTCAGACCTATTCCATACTAAAAAAGCATCGAATTTACTAGCAACTTCCCATTTAAATCCACTTATCAAGTCTGTCTTGCCTTCTTTAAGCATCTTTTCGACCTGTTTCTTTGGAATTGCCTTACCAAGTATTTTACCTATCCAAAACCGACAACCATGCTCCCTATCAATATAATCTTCACATTTATAAAAACCATTTTGTGTTACTATCTTTTTGCCGCATATAGGACATGTCAGATCCGTCTTTTCCCATGGCATTTCAACCATTTCAAATTCAATTTTTTTAAGATCCTGATTCCACAAAAGATTAGCTCCGAAAGGCTTTCCTTTTGAAGAAATAAAATCATAAAAAGGACCTACTTTTCCTTTATGAAGTAATGTGGCAAGCTCTGGAGTTAGCAATACATGTCCAAGAATGTCCCCCATAACAAAACTACAGCCTTCTGTTTTACTGATATTAGATTTACACTTAAATCCCCAACGTGTGGTTTCTACATCATTCCCGCACAACGGACATTTAATGGTTGTGTTATATGGATCAAATTCTTTATATTCATACTGAATACGATTGGATGTAAATGGACGTATTCTTTTTACAATTTCTTCTGTATTATCTTCGGCCTTGATTCTCTCGCATTCCTGACGAATAAAAAGGAAAAGTTCATTTTCATAATCTTCTTTACTTCTTACACCTTCTTCGATTTCCTTTAGACCTTTTTCCCATTCTGCGGTAGTTTCTGGCTGCAACATCATCGGTAATGTAGCATAAACCACTTCATATATCATTTCTCCGAATGCAGACGGTGTTAATACCTGCTTTTTCTCATTTACTTCGATATAATTTAGTCTGATAAGTTTTTCAAGCACTTCTGCCCTTGTTGCAGAAGTACCGATACCATTATTTCTTATCTGTTCTCGTAGTTCTTCATCTTCAATTAAAGTTCCGGCATTCTCCATCGCTAAAATCATGGAACCAGAAGTATATCTATTAGGCGGGGTTGTCTCTCCCTTTCTAATTTCATAATTTGATGAATACGTATTTCCTTGAAACAGCTTATTCATTGCATCTACAGTCTGTTTGGTATTAGTATCTTCATCCGGATAACCGGCCACAGCATAATACCCAGGTTGTACTAAATATTTACTTGTTCCAAAGAACTTCTCATTACCATTGCTGGCATCTACCTTTACACGTTCATATTCTGCTGGTGGATAAAATACAGACAGAAATCTTCGACAAATCATATCAAATATCGCACTTTCCTTACCACTTATACTCACATCAATTCTTCCGGTTGGAATAATTGCATAATGATCTGTCACTTTGCTATCATCAATATATTTTCCCTTTATACTCCAATAATGAGATATAATTTCATCCACATACTTTCCATACTCACTATTTTTTAATCCGGCCAGGTTTTTATCAATTTCTTTTGCAATCGCATTTGTTAATACTCTTGCATCCGTTCTTGGATATGTAATCAGTTTCTTTTCATAAAGAATCTGTGCAATTTTCAGTGTTTCATTTGGTGAAATATGCAATCGTTTTGTACATTCACTTTGCAGCTCTGCTAAATTATATAATAATGGCGCATTTTTCTTTTCTGTGGTTCTTACTACAGCCTCTATTTTCATATTAGAAGAAAGCGAAGCAATAAATTCCTTTGCATCGTTTTCTTTCAAAAATCCGAATTTGGAATACAACTTCGGAGATTGATAATATTTACTTTCCTCTGTTTCTCTCCATTCACATTCTACTTTGCATCCATCTATATCAATAATGCCTGTCACTCTATAAAAATCCGTTACCTTGAAGTTACGAATTTCACGTTCCCTATTCACTATCATTCCTAAAACGCAGGTCATAACTCGCCCAACAGAAATTGGCTTGTGCCGCTTTTGTCCAGAACCAGAATTAAGCATAATAGCATATTTAACAGATAATAAACGAGAAAAATTGATTCCCGTTGCATAATCTTCTATCGCTCTCATATACCCTGCATCTGTCATTGCTGCATATTCTGATATGTCTTTTGCTTCTGAAACACCACGCAAAATCTCTTCTTCTGTCTGCGAATCAATCCACACAACCTTCTCAATAGCTTTTGGATTATGCCCTGCAAACTGACGCACCAGCATCTGAATATATAAACCTTCTCTTCCGGAGTCTCCGGCATAATAAATCACATCAATATCGGGTCGATTGTATAATTTTTTCACAATGTTAAACTGTTTATAGCATTCCTTGATTGGTTCATATTTGTATTCTGATGGCAAGAAAGGTAGTGTTTCTAACTTCCATTCCTTTAATGCTGCATCATATTTTTCAGGATATGACATAGTAATTAAATGCCCTACCGTCCAAGTCACAATCCATCTGTCATTTTCAATATATCCATTTGTATCACTTCCCGATACTCCAAGTGCCTTTGCATATTCACGTCCAACGGAAGGTTTTTCTGCAATAATAATTGATTTTCCCATAGTCATTATCCTATTTTTAAAAAATAGGCATTCATCTACGAACGCCTCTTAGTCATCATCTTATCAGCTTCGTGCCATTCTGGCACAATGTGCACTATCTTACCTTCCTCGCCGCACGTGTGGCGTGGGGGGGGGGTAGTGCGTTCCTGGTCCTCGGCACCGCCTGCTGTCTCTGCTACTTTTCTACGATGTTCTGCTTCGTGATCTGCTCGATAAATCTCTTTTGTTTTTGCATCGTATAAGAATACATGATCAGAAAGTTTCTCCTCTTCGCTCACTTCTGTCAGATTCACTTCTTTTACCATCTCCACTAAATACTCTAGTGGAGGAGCAACATCTTTCTTTACAAAAATGGTTTCATGTACGGATGACGGTAATATATAAAACTCGCCAATGCGTTCTACTACCTCATCCATAACATTGCGATTAAGCAACATCGCTGCGCCAAAAAACTTTTCACGGTTTGTCAGCACATACATACCAACGTCCTCCGGTGGAAGATATTGTGCCGCCCAATGTTCGTCAATATCTTCTCCCCGATCAAAATAAGATTCTAAAAGAATCTCTCTCATTGATTGGAATTTTGCTTCAACATTCGTCATTAAGTTTGCCACAGAAGCTGCATATAACTCTTCCTCTGTCACTCCCCATTGCTTCATTATCCCATTGTGAATACGAATACTTGCACTACCACCCTTTTCATCAAATTCTGAAACCGGCAAATAATATACAACCGCCAGACCGTCCATGATACGATGCGGTGTTTCCTCAAGAAAAGCATCATTATTTTCAGAAGAAACCAACCGAGGCATTATCTTATCATGTACATTTTCAAAATTCAGAATATTATCTATCTCAAATCTCTTTTCCCCATCAATCAAACTGTGCAGATGGCTTTCTGCCACTTCCCTTACGCACTCATCCAGTTCAAAGTTTTCATGTGCGTATTTCTGATATATTTTATCCAAATATATTGTTGGACTAATATTTGAACCCGGAACCGCAATTGTAATGCCCGTCAAATGAAGATTATTGTTTTTATTCATTTCTACTGTTCGAACCTCTACATTTGCATACTCAGGAGGCAAATATCGAGGCACAGATCCCTTAACATATTCTACGAAATTTTCAAACGTCATCATGCTTTTTTTCCCCCGTTGAATCTTTTGTTTTCTTATCGGAAACAGTCTTTAGCAATTCCGCATATGCCTGCATGCGTTTTATGCCACTTTCTGTCTTTTCCACTTCATATGTTACTTCATTCATGTATTATTACCTCCCCGAATGTATTCTGTGTTGCACCTGCTGTTGCTGAATCGCTTCAATTACATTACCGGACAAATCCTTTAACTGCTTATTGGCTAAATCGTAGTGAAGAACCTGTTCAGAAAGCACATGTTCCGCATCACCAATTGCAGCCTGGTACATTTCCTGATATTCTACAATTTGCTCATTGCTCGTTACTGGTACACAATATACACAATTCATATCAGCCGGAAACACCGCTAAATCCTTGCTTGTCATCTTAGCCAGATTATCCAATAATTCCGGCTGATAAAACATCGCCGCAGCTCCACAACAACTATTTTCATTAGTCAAAACATAAATCTGCGGTATTACTACACCATCCGGGATGATCATCTGTTCAGTTACATTGATAAAATTAGCAATCGCTTTCATTTCTCCCGGATATTTTTCCATAGAATTTTGCCTTGCCAATTCCAGCATCTCTTTTTCGCTCATGCCTAATTTGTCCATAATCTCCTGGCCAACGACATAAAAAGAAGTCATGCCTTCTTCACTATTCTGTTCGCTGATAAGGAGTGGGCGCAATGTAAATGCGCCCTTATCAACAGCCGGTCCATCTGGTAAATCAAAGGAATTATTGTCCTTACCAAAAATTCCTAATATTACTTTAGATTTCATTTCTTCAATACTGTTAAATTCCATTGTATCCTCCTAACGTCCTCCACGTCTTACCGGGCGAAACCCAGGCGCTTCTTGCCCTCCTTGTCCCGCCGCAGCATTTTCTCTTAATTCGTCCCCTAAAGAACGTCCCTGGGATGCATTTTGCTCTTTAAAACGTTCTCTTGATTCCTTAAAACAATTTGCGACTTCTACCGAAGTCATATCTTTTGTAACCTTATCATACTGTTGCGTTTCTGCATTCAGCACACTTGCTTCAGCATGGAAAACATAATCTTCTCCATCTCCACCCTTTCTGAACATCGAAAGACGAACCGTATTTTCATTTTCTGTATCTCTGATACGTTCCGGAGCCACTACGATCTGATAAAAAACATCTTTTTCTTTCGCTTCATCGTATACAGGAACAGATACCGCTACGTATGGAGTTCCATCTTTACCTTCAAATTTTCTTATCAACTTATTAGAGATCTCTACATTGATAAAACTGTAATTACGCTTTGCAGCTTCCATATACTCTGCCAGTTCCGTACTGCTGATTTCCTTGGTAACATCAACATAACCATCATCCTGACGAACACTTCTTTTTAATGTTACTGTATAATCTTCATCGGTATCCTTTTTCTTACGCGGGAAACCAAAGTAACTCATATCCTTTTCTCTTGTAGATTCTCTAAAAGAATCTGCCGGAATAACAAAGTTATAGTAATTACGTTCATCGTTCTCCTTAATGGGAACCGAAATAGAAACATACTTAACACCATCTTTTCCCTCAAATGGCTTCGCCCATTCTGTCGGAATTTCCATATTAACAAAAGTATCCTTCTTTTGCTCTAAGTATGCTTTGCGTTCTTCTTCATACATTTCCTTCAGATCTTCAATACGCACTGTCTTAGAATACTGTGTATATTTTTCTTCTGCCGGTGCGTCATCCGGGACATCAGGTTTTCTCTCACTGTAGTTAATCTGTAATTCAGCACCTACCGGACGAGAAAAAAATACTTTATTTTCATCCTGCGGATTAATCTTGATGCTGTCAGCCGGATAAAATATAACCCCTCCTCCCGGTGCATAGATACGCAAATAGTCTTTTCCGTTCTTTTCATTTTTGTACGGATGTTCCATATCTACCTGCTTTTTGCTTA
>CAMBLS010000117.1 GCA_945868485.1 uncultured Lachnospiraceae bacterium
GTCACATTTCTTTTATCAGAAACTTGTCATGTGGTTTTAAATACTATATAATAAATATCGAAGTCTATTTACTTAAAAAGTGAGGCGGAAATGAAATGACAATTAACACGGAAGATTTAATCAACAGTATTATAGAAAGTCTTGGCAGAATACATCATATCAAGCTGGAGGATATTCCTAACATTGATTTGTATATGGATCAGGTAACTACCTTTATGGAAAGCCGACTGAAGAACACTACCAGAAATCCAGGTGAAGATAAAATTCTGACCAAAACTATGATCAACAATTATGCAAAGAATGACTTGCTTCCACCACCGGTCAAGAAGAAATACAGCAAGGAGCACCTTATCCTGCTCATATTTATTTATTATTATAAAGGGATTCTCTCCATAAATGATATTCAGATTCTATTAAAGCCTCTAACGGAGAAATACTTTCAGACCAGCGGCGAACTAAATCTGGGAAATATTTATGAAGAAGTGTTCAGTCTGGAAAAAACAGAAGTGGAAGATTTAAAAGAGGATATTATCAAAAAATTTACTACCTCCAGAGAAACTTTTAAGGATGCTCCCGAAGAAGATCGTGAAATTTTACAGCTGTTCTCCTTTATCAGCATGCTCAGCTATGATGTCTATGTAAAGCGCCTGCTAATTGAAAAGATGGTAGACAGCTTCAAATCTGCAACTGCCAATGATTCCAACAACGCACAATCTGACGGAAACTCCAGAAAATAATCAAACGGGAACTGCGCAAAACAGTTAAATTTAAAGAAGCTGTTTTGTACGGTTCCCGTTTTCTATGTTTTATTGTTGAAATCTACACGATTTCATTCACTGCATTTTAATCGATCTTTTCTACAGATACAATTTCACCCATAAACGGATCAAACTCTGATATGGTACCTGTATATTTCACAATTACCTTATCTCCAACTGCCAATTCGTCTAATCCTTCCGGTTTTTCTTCAAAGCTAAACGCATAGCCGGCATTATCATCATCCGTCACAATAAACATAAAATCCTTAATTTCTTCCATGGTACCTTTTACTTCCGATACCTCTCCCTCTTCAGTCATCTGCTGCTTACCATCTTCCGCATTATCTTCCTGAATGACCTCACCTTCCTGTATAATTTCCTCATTTGTATCCTGCTGAGGTTTTGGTGAACATCCAATCATTACACCTGCACTTGCTGTCAACACTGTCAACATTAATAAAACTCTCTTCTTCATATTTATCCTCTTTTCCGGAAGTTCTTCTTTCTTCCTATTATTTGATATATATTAGATGTCTCAGCCGTTATTTTAGTTTCAATTAAAAAAAATTTTTTCGGATATCTCCTATAATCTCTTCCGGTATCTCAAACTCCACTATTCCCATATACATTGGTGCCACATCACCCTCTCCAAAACTAATCACCACATTATTCTTCTCATTCAGATAAAAAGAAGTCTCTTCTGTGATTGTTTTAAAGTTCATATCATCAAATTCTGTATCAATCCAATAAATTTTCTGCTCATCCTCTTTCATTTGCTGTTCCATCTGTGTTTTAATGTACTCGCTAATTCTACCAATATAATCGGAATCATCAACAAAGATATCCTTTAGCTGTAATTGTTCTCCGGTACGCAAATTAATGGTATAATAATAATTTTTCTCATAACCGCTGGCCTCTGCCTGATAAGAAATAAGTTTTAGTGTAAAATATTTCTCCGTTGATGCCACTACTTCACTCTTTATGATGAGTTCCTCATACCCGGCTTCATTGCTCATGTGTATTTTAAATTCTTCCAGCAATTCCTCAGTTATTTTCTGAATCTCTGCATTAATTTCATCTGTTGTTTTTTCAAGACTGTCCCGCAACTGAATATTTTCTGGCTGTAAATCTATTACTAATTCAGGAACTTCCACATCTGCCTGATGCTGCACATCCTCATATTTATAATCCCGGAATGTTACCACCTTTACCAATCGTCCAACAACAGGGATCTGTTCCATTGCATGAGCAATTGCAGCTGAAGTATTAGGTAATACCATAAATGCAATTATAAATGTGGCCGCAGCTGCTACCAGTTTCATAATATGCTTTTTATTTCGTTCCATACGGTTTTCACGCTTAGCCTCTTCCATTTTTTCTTTCAGTTTACTAAGCTGTTCTTCCGACATTGTCAATTCCAAATATTCTTTCTCCAATAACTGTAATATCTCCTCAGATCGCTCTTTTTGATTTTCAAATTTCAAATTATTTTCATTCATATTTTTTATTCTCCACAAAACAGTGATTTATTCGTCTGACAATTTAACACGTAACTTCTTCATACTACGATATAGCCTGCTTTTAATTGTATTCACATTTTCACCGAGTATTTCTGCAATTTCATCCAGCCTCTTATTTTCATAAAACTTCATTATAATAATCGCTTTATCCTGTGCTGGAAGAGTATCCAAGGCTCTTTGTAAGTCAATACGCATACAGTCATCTTCAACATGCCCTGATTCTATTCCAAATTCTTCCTGTATGCGTTCATATGATTCCGTTCTGGAGTTTCTCAAAAAACTGAATATTTCATTCAACATAATGCGGTATATCCATGTCTTCGCATATTCCTGCTTTTTCAGTGTCTTACTGCTGCGCAACGCTTTAAAAGCACCATTTTGCACAATATCCTCAGCATCCGCCTCGTTATGCACATAACTATACGCCAATCGGTAATATTGGTTATACTGTTCCAATATTATTTCCTCTATAATTTCTTCATTACTTTTTCTTCCGTGTAATATTGACAATGATAATATCCCTCTTCTCTTTCTCTTTACTTTAAAACTTTAATATGGTAAAATTCTACTGTGTGAGTATGGTTTTCCGGAGGTGCTAAGAAATGAATAAAAAAATACAGACCACTGCTGTGGATCACTTATTTGAAGCGATTTTATGCCTTGAAAATAAAGAAGAATGTTATGGTTTCTTCGAAGATCTTTGTACCGTCAATGAACTGCTTTCTCTCTCTAAACGTTATGAAGTTGCTTCCATGCTAAAGGACCATAAAACCTATCTTGAAATTGCAGAAAAAACAGGCGCATCCACTGCTACCATCAGCCGGGTAAACCGTTCTCTGAACTACGGTAATGATGGTTACGACTTAGTGTTTGGACGTCTGGGCAATAAATAAACGGATAATCCAAAAGGATTATCCGTTTATATCAATTAGTAACATTGGATCAATATACTGATCATCCTCCATAATCTGATAACCAAGCTCCTGATTATCTTCTCCAACCGAAAATAAAATATATCCTTTTCCCAATTCTTCGCCATTCTTTACCAGCGCTGTACCATTATTTCTATAAACAGATTTATAGCCGTTTCCATGGTCAATCACTATTTTAGTTCCATAAACCTCATCAGCATCAACACTGACTACCGTTCCTGTTCCTGTTGTGATTACATTAATTCCACTAGATGCCGTAAAGATCAGCATGGGATCACCATCATCAGTTTCCTTCATGGTAGCGGATCCGCTTAGCGGAAAGCCCTTAGGTAATGCATTCTCAATTGTCTCCTGTGACAATGCATCCTCTGTTGCTGCTTTCTTACTAACAGTTTCACTTAAAACTGCTATTTTGCTATTCAACGTGGAATTTTCTACGGACAATGCCTCGTTTTCATCTGTCAAACTGTTAATTGTAACTATCTGATTAACAATCTCTTTTCTTGCGTCCTTAATAGTAATTGAGTCATACACAAACTTGCAAATAATTGCCACAAATATCACGAAAAGGATGGCGGCTGCCACTTCAACTACGGCAGAACTGATGTTGTGCTTTTTGATGGTTCCATCGTCTTTTTCCAATACCAGCATAAGCGCAAACTTACTTTTTCTTTTCGTCTGTTGCTCCATAATTTACCTGTCACCTCCAGTTAATTGCATATATTTTATCACAGCTAACTGTTTTGAGCAACTTTATTTACACAGACAGCTTCATGTCGCCTTCTTCAATCCAACCCTTCTTGCGCATAAACTCTGATATAACAAGGGACAATGCTGCCGGAAGAACAAAATGCATCACAATAATCAAAGCAAGCACTACTGCCGGGGAATTTCCTTCAGCAATCATGGTCTGATAGGTGTTAATCTGTCCTACAAGCCCTGCAGTCCCCATTCCCGAACCGGTAGGGTTATTGGTCATATGTACCACCATTGTGGATATGGGACCTAAAATTGCACTGGTAATGATTGCAGGGAGCCAGATAATCGGTTTCTTAACAATATTACCTATCTGCAGCATACTGGTGCCAAGTCCCTGTGCCAGAAGCCCGTTTACCTTATTTTCTCTGTAGGAAGCCACTGCAAATCCAATCATGTTTGCGCAACACCCTACGGTTGCCGCACCTGCTGCAATTCCTTCAAGTCCCAAAATAATTCCCAGTGCAGCGGAGCTTATGGGAAGTGTCAAAATAATACCCATCAACACAGAGACCACAATTCCCATGAGGAAAGGTGCCTGTATGGTTCCCCAGTTAATGATACTGCCAAGCCAGGTCATAAATGCAGAAATGGGAGGTCCCAAGATCAATCCTACTGCTGAACCGGATACAATACATGCAAAAGGAGTTACCAGAATATCCACCTTCGTCTTTCCGGAAACCAGGCGTCCTACATAGATTCCTACCATTGCTGCAATAAATGCACCAAGTGGCTCACCGGGACCAGCCAGTACAATTGTTCCTTCACTTAAAACGCTGCCTGCAATAATCTTACTTGCAAATGCTCCCACCATACCTGTGGTTGCAGCAGAAAGCACTACCAAAGGGCTTTCTTTAAACTTCAAGGCAACGCCGCAGCCAATTCCTGCACCGGTAACTGCTGCTGCCATTTTTCCCATCATAAAAATATAGGTGCCAATTGATCCGGGGATTAAATTTCCCACCTGCTGGATAATGGTACCTATAATCAAAGTTGCAAACAGACCAGACGCCATACCGCTGAGCCCGTCTATAAAGATTTCGTTTAAAATGCTCTTTAATTTTTTCATATTGATATCCTTACCTTTCACTTTCTCCTCAATGATAGCCATATTTACAACTGTCTTGTCAGTTGTAAACCATCTGTAAGGGTATCACAAACCTACAAAAGATGCAAGTATTATAATACAATAAATCCTTCTTTTTCCAATTTACTCTGTATCAGCTCTAAGGTTTCCTCATCCTTCGCTTCCACAGTATGATAGTGTAAACCATCCGTCAGTGCATTTAATGGTTTTGTGCGATATTCCTCTACCTGCTTTACAAAATTATCTACATCCTGTCTGCTGTCAATAATTAAATCCACCATAATCTGACCATAAATGGGATGTTCCACCACCACATCCAGCAGCTTTCCCCCACAATCTACAATCAGATAGAGTTCATCCTTCATACGATCATTGGTATGCTTTACCTTGTAAGTTCTCTTATATGCTTTTTTTCCTTCCTCTGCATGGAACAGAATATATCCCTTATTAGTGGAAAGGATATTTTTATTTCCTGCACGCAGGAGGGCAATGTCCTGTACAATGATCTGGCGGCTTACTCCGAGACGGTTCGCCAGCTCCGTTCCTGCAACCGGCAGTGTATTTTCGGATAATATTCTGATAATCTGCTCTCTTCTTTCATCTCCATCCATTTATTTTCCCCGATTTCCTTCCATTTTTTCTGATAATCTGCTTTTTATCATAGCATTAAAAGCGTTCTTTCTGCAAGACGGTAAATAACCTGAAAATTTCCATAAATGTCATAAATTTCTTTACTTTTAGAAATGACTGTGATATTCTGATTGTGTTGCAGGAAACTGTGATATGCATTACTATTTATTTATATTTGGAGGTATCTACAATGAACAAAGGTACAGTAAAATGGTTTAACAACCAAAAAGGTTACGGATTCATCTCTGATGAAGCAGGAAACGATGTTTTCGTACACTACTCAGGACTTAACATGGAAGGTTTCAAGTCTCTTGAAGAAGGCGCTTCCGTAGAGTTCGATGTAGTTAACGGCGAAAAAGGACCTCAGGCTGTAAACGTAACAAAGTTATAATTAATCAGTAACACGATGTGCCTTTTCTTAATATAAATGTTTCATTTTATTTTGAATTTGCAATATTGTTTTATCCGATTAAGAAACAAAACCTAAGATAACCTGTCTCTTTAATGAGGCAGGTTATTTTAATTTACTATTCATTTATAAAAGCCAGTACCTCTTCAAACTTCATGCTACCTCCAAATAAATCAAGTGCACTCCCTATTGTCACATCAATTCTTCCATTTCCAAGCTGCTTTAGCTGCTCTAAATCCTGAAAATTATGGACACCGCCGGCATAGGTTACGGGAATTGCGCATTCCCTGCCAAGAATGGCAGCCAGTTCCGGTTCTATCCCCTGACTCTTTCCCTCTACGTCAACTGCATGGATCAGAAATTCATCACAGTAATCCGCAAGCTTCTCCATGGTTTCTCCACATAACTTTACATCCGTATACTTCTGCCATCTGTCGGTTACAATATAATAACTGCCTTCTCTCTTTTTACAGCTTAAATCCAGCACCAGATGCTCTTTTCCCGCTGCTGATTTCATTTCCTTAAGTTTGTCATAATGAAGCAGACCATCCTTAAAAACATAGGAGGTTACAATTACATGGGATGCTCCCACTTTCAAAAAATCCTCTGCATTAAAGGGATTGATTCCTCCACCAATCTGGAGTCCGCCAGGATAAGCCTTCAGCGCTTCAATCGCCTGCTCCCTCGTCTGCTGATAATATTCGCTGGAAGACGGATTCAGAAGAATGATATGTCCACCCTTCAGTTTCTTTTCCTGATAAAGGCAGGCAAAGAAAGCCGCATCCTGCACAGCCACTAAATTTTCTTTTGCTTCGTCCCCCTGATCTTTAAGGCTGCCACCTACAATCTGCTTTACTTTTCCGTTATGAATATCAATGCATGGTCTGAATTTCATTATTTATCTAGCCTTTTTATATTTTTTATTTTTTCAGTATAACATATCTTTTATGTCTGTTACAGTTTTTATCTATTATTTTACAACTATATGAATAAAAAAATCTCCTCTGCACATAATAGCAACAGAACTGACAAGAATGTGGTTCTTATATAAGGAGGTCATTATGAAAAATGTGAGAAAACTGATTGTGGTATCTCTTGTCCTCTCAATGCTCTTTGTTTTTACAGCCTGTGGCACTAACAAAAAGAACAATGCGAACGACATGGCAGGAAATACCAACACCACTACCGACAACGGTACCACCGGAAATAACACTACCACTGGTGGTACTACCGGAAATGGCACTGTCACAGACAATACTGTGGACAACACAGTGAATGGAACCGACACAGGAACGGGAACCGGTACTGATAACAATACTGGAAATACCGGTAATCATGTAACAACAGATGGCACCAATACAGACACCGTAAACAATGCGACCACTGGAACCGACAATAACGGAAATTCTATTCTGGATGATGCCGGTAATGCAGTAGGAAATGTAGTGGACGACATCGCCAACGGTGTATCTAACGTTACTGACGATCTTGTAGGCGACGGCACGAACAACACAAATGGTAACACTACCGACAACGCAAACACCCATGCAGACGGCAAT
>CAMBLS010000118.1 GCA_945868485.1 uncultured Lachnospiraceae bacterium
GTCGAAGGTCATACCCGTAAGAAAAAGATCATCAGTCAGCGTGAGCAATTGATGAAACAGGCAATGGCTGCTGTTGTTTTGGCCCAGGGAGTGCCATTGATTCTGGCCGGTGATGAATTTGGCAATTCTCAGGACGGAAACAATAACGCGTATTGTCAAGACAACCATGTCGGTTGGGTAAACTGGAAACAATTAGAAAAACAGAGTGTGTATCATCAGTATGTGAAAGATCTGCTGGCACTTCGAAAAAAACATCCAGTTATGAGAAACCGGATGCCGGTACAGATGACTGATTACCGTTCCCATGGTCTGCCGGATCTTTCCTATCATGGAGAGCAGGCATGGTGCAATGAGGTTCATCCCTATATGCAGGCGATCGGTGAACTGTACGGTGGTGCATACGGAAACGAAACAGAAGATCTTTACCTGATCTGGAACTTTTCACAAAGTGAAAGGGTACTGGCACTTCCGAAGCCGGTTCAGGGAAACCGTTGGCAGATAACATTTGGCACAGGCAGGATTCATGAGGAGCATACAGGCATTTCGGTTGATGGCAGTGGTGTTGTGCTTCTTGTGTCTTATGAAGAGCCGGAAAAAGAATCGGTTGTGATGCCGGTTGTTCAAGAAATAGAAGAAGATGACCGTGATGCGTGAGCGTGGACTGACGGGTTTTGATCTAAAATGCATAGCGATTTTCTCGATGCTGGTGGATCATATCGGCGCGTATTTATTTCCTTCGGAAGTATGGATGCGGTATGTTGGGCGGCTGTCATTTCCGATCTTTGCATTTTTGATCGTGGAAGGTTATTTTCATACGCGAAACGTAAAAAAATATATGGCAAGGTTGTTTGTCTTTGCCTGTATTTCGGAGATTCCCTATGATCTTGTAAGATACGATACCCTTTTCTTTAAAGAAAACCAGAACATTTTCTTTACGTTGTTACTGGCACTCATTTGTATCTATGTATTGGATGTATACAGGGAGCAGGTGTCGATCGTTTGTGGGATTCTTGCCGTTGTCGGATTTTTGACCTACTATGTGGTCAAACCTGATTATGGAATCGCCGGAGTGGCTATGATCCTGTTTTTCTATCTGTTTCGTTTTTATCCCTTGGAACAGGCATTATCGGTGGCAGCGATCAATCTAGTTTGTTTGGGAAAGATTCAGCGGGCCGGTGTGTTTGCACTTGTGCCTATCTGGTTTTATAACGGAAAAAAAGGGCCGGCAGCAAAATATTTTTTTTACCTGTTTTACCCGGTTCATTTGTTTATCCTGTATCTGATTCGGAGGTATATGACACATGTCGCTTAAAAAGGCTTGGAAGCATTTGAAAACCGTTCATGCCCACAGGCGTGAGGTGCGGAAGAACTGTTTTCGCATGGGATTGCATTGGCAGGGGTTGACGCATGATCTGTCGAAGTACTCCTGGCCGGAATTTCGTATAGGCGCAAAATATTTCATGGATGACCAGAGTCCCCATAATGGAGAACGTGCGGAATATGGGTTTTCTTCTGCATGGCTGCATCATAAGGGCCGGAATAAGCATCATCTGGAGTATTGGATGGATTATGACGTGAAGGGAGACCATCATATTGCAGGCATGCGTATGCCGGAGAAATATGTGGCAGAGATGGTTGCAGATCGTATCGCAGCGTCCAAGATTTATAAGAAAGACAAATATACGGATTCCTCACCGCTGGAATATTACATGAGTAAAAGAGATTTTCATGTGCTCCATCCGGACACCAGGGAATTGTTGGAAAAACTTCTCCTTATGCTTTCGGAAAAGGGCGAGGACGTTACCTTTGATTATGTCCGAAAAGAGGTTTTAAAAAATAAATAAAGCACGAAACAGAGTGGGAAAGGCACGACAAAGTTGTCTGCGACATAGAATGTATTAAGTTCGCTTTGATAGATCGGAGAGAAGCGATTGAAAGCATTTTTGCCACCTCTGACCCAGCAGGAAGAAATGGAATATGTCTCACGTATGAAGGGCGGAAGTCTGGAAGCAAGGCAGGTTTTGGTCGAACGCAATATGCGTCTGGTGGCACATATTGTGAAAAAATATCAGAATGTGGAAGAGGAGACCGAAGAATTGATCTCCATCGGAACCATCGGTCTGATCAAAGCAGTGGCTACCTTCAATGATGAGCGGGGAAGCAGGCTTGCCACATACGCTGCCCGGTGCATAGATAATGCTATCCTCTCGCAGATGCGTTTATGGTTCCAAACCAACCTCCCCAGAGCAGGAAAGCACCAAAATGGTGTATTCTGGCACAGGTTTCCGAGAATATATACATCCTTTGTTCCACTTTGGACGGCTATGTGAGGTATGCACCGATGTATATCCATAGTTTCCGACTGATAGCCCCTCGCAAGCTGTTGGAAGCACAGTTGTTCAATCAGCAGTATCAGAATTATGAGGATATACAGAATGTACCGGATAGGCTCCGCTGGTGCCGTCATCACATGGGACTGATGCAAAAAGAGGTTGCTGATCTGATCGGTATTACCAGAGGACAATACATAGATTTTGAGGTTGGATATGTAGACCACTATCCGAAAGAAATCGTAGACAAGCTGGCAGAACTCTATCAGATTCCGGTGGATGATTTATTGGACGATTACAATCAGATGTTCAAGATTTCTTGGGAGAAATACTTCAAAGACATCATAAAGGTATAGAAAAAAGCAGGTGTTCAAACTTTAGAGAGTTTGTTCACCTGCTTTCTCTATGGATGCGGTTTTGATAACCGCATCCAGCAGCTGTACCTTCTGGTCAGAAGGACAATTCAGTTTTTTGATGTGTTGATTGACCATATCTGCGTGGACACCGGCAACACGTTCTGCCAATTCACGTTGACCCTCTATAGTTTTGGGATAATGGACAATTACATTGATTGGAGCACTCTTTCTTGCGATACCACGCACCTCCCTCGGTATTTCAGTCTATGATTGAGAAGTTGTCCGCTATACCCAACTTATAACGCCTGTTTTCCTACTTCAAAAAATGGCGTTTTCTGCTATAATATTGTTGGGATACTGCGTAACTTCTTTTGTGGTATCATCTTATCAAGAATCTGTCAAAGATTCATTGAGCGTGAATTGAGCGCAAATTGACTACTTTTTTGAAGGAGGGCTGTCTATGGAATATTTAGATTTCAGTTCAGTCATCACCATTATTCGTAAATATATCAATGACGAACGCACCGTTGTTGACCGAAGTCTTAATGAAGAAGTTAAAATTGACCAGATGCATTTGTTGGATCAGGTCTTTGCGTCTTTCTGTGATGATGCAGACTCATTAGACTTTGCTTTTGATAACGGACAGGTTGGAGAAAAATATTCTGTCTGGCTTACCTTAGACCCATCATTCCCTTCTGAGCATTATACTTTTAATTGGCATATCGAATGTGGCAGAAAGTTGGGAACAAGTTCAAGATTAGATATAGATATTACAGAGGATATGATACGTGAAAGATGTGCGATTTACTGTGAAGTAAAATCAACTAAATCATGGCATCGCTACAATGGATACGATCAACAATTTGCAGTAGTATTTCAAGTTCTTCCGCCAGACGAATAATATATAGAGGCAGTAACTATTGAGTTGGGCAGTCATGCACTTCGGTGTGTGGCTGCTTTTTTTAACAAGAACACGATTAAAACACGGGATAATAATCGCTATTAAAGCATATAATATGATTGTAGAATAGAAAAATGCAACAAGTCGCAAAAATCTATTGTAAAAATTGGCTGCCATATTGTTTTTTGAATGTTCCACGGATATAATAGAATAGAAAAATGCAACATGTTGCAAAAATATTTTGTAGGGAGGTTTTAAGATGGAGATTCGCAGAGATTTTTATTTGGATAAATTGATAAAAAGAAAGAATAATGGACTGATTAAGGTAATTACCGGTATTCGCCGATGTGGCAAATCCTATTTATTGAATAATCTGTTTTATCATCACTTATTGGAAAGTGGAGTTGATGCAGACCATATTATCCGTTTTGCCTTTGATTCAGCAGATGATCTTTATCTCATTGGAGAAAGCCTGATTCAGATTGAAAAGGAAAAGCGTGGAGTTGACCCTGAAAAGTTCATGGCTTATATCCGTTCCAAAGTTGTAGGTGAAGGAATGTATTATCTGCTGCTTGATGAAATTCAGATGTTGGATTGTTTTGAAGCCGTTCTGAATGGCTATCTTCGTAAAGATAATATGGATGTATTTGTGACTGGAAGTAACGCAAAACTTTTGTCTAAAGATATAGCCACCGAGTTCGCCGGTCGTGGTGACGAGGTTCATATGTATCCCTTGAGCTTTGCCGAGTTTATGACCATTTACAACGGTGATAAGTACATGGGATTATCTGAATATATGCTATATGGCGGTATCCCTCTGGTTGTCCTTCGTGAGGGAGCAAACGATAAGGCTGTTGCATTGCAGAATTTATTCAATGAGATTTATCTTCGAGATATTACCAAACGTAACCGAGTGAAGAACATCGGTGAACTGGAAGATCTTCTGAATATTCTTTCCTCTGCCATTGGTTCGCTGACCAATCCGGAAAAATTGAAGAATACTTTCAAGACCGTAAAGAAATCCAGAATCACTTCCGCTACTATCAAGAAATATCTGGACTATTTTGAGGATTCTTTCCTGATTGAATCGGCACAAAGATACGACATTAAAGGAAAGGCATATATCGAAACTCCAAAGAAATACTACTTTTCCGATCTTGGACTTCGCAATGCCAGAATCAATTTCCGTCAGTTCGAGCAGACCCATTCTATGGAGAATGTAATTTATAACGAACTTCGCATGCGTGGCTACAGCGTGGATGTAGGTGTAATACCGATTGCAGAGCGAGATCAGGATGGTAAGGTTATCCGCAAACAACTTGAAGTTGATTTTGTATGCAATCTTGGTTCTTCCAGATACTATATCCAGTCAGCATACTCACTGCCGGATGAAGCGAAGCGTACTCAGGAAATCAGACCGTTCAGAAAGATTGATGATTCTTTCAAGAAAATCGTTGTTACCAAAGACATCGTTCAGCCACACTATGATGAGTATGGTATTTTGACTGTGAACATTTATGACTTCCTCCTTGATTCGCAGATACTGGAAAAATAAGAATTATCAAAAGTGCTACTTGAAGTTGCGGAATCGCAAAATGAGGTTGGTAGATTATTCGCACCTTTATATCTATAATTGGTGGTGAAATGGAGGTGACAAACAATATGAGTTTTGCAGATAACTTAAAACAATTGCGAAAAGAACATCATTTGTCGCAGGAAGAACTTGCGGAAATACTGGATGTTAGCAGACAGGCTGTTTCAAAATGAGAACAAGGCAATGGGTATCCAGAGGTAGAAAAACTTTTGTTGCTTTCAAGTAAGTTGAATATTTCTTTAGATAGTCTCATGTCAACCGAAATAGCGAAGCAAACAAGCAATAATGCTAATGTAACCGGAACCATCGTCATTACTTCTCCGCATGAAAATGTGATTGCAACCTGCTACAAGGTTAGTTCTTCTGGAAAAATGCTGGGTGGTAAATCATCACCACAATATTCATTGTTTGGAGTGAGTAAAAGAATTGCATCTTTTTGGGGAGAACCTACTACCTTTTTAGGTTGGTATGCAGATAAGGAACAGATAACAAAAGAAATCGAAGAAATTCAAAGAGCAATAGCAAATGGAATCCCAACATATACATTGAAATATAGCGCAAAAACCGAACGACGTTGGGCGAATGGCTTTTCCAGAAGCCTGTTAATATCACTCATGTGGATCACCTCCATGTGGTTTAGAAACAATTAAAAGTTGTGTCGAGGTAATTTTTGGTACTCCGCTGGGATTTTATAATCATAACAGCCCAGACCCCTTATAATTTTTGACTGAAAGTTAGGGAACGCCCATCTGTTCAGATAGTCGATAAATTCAGCAGCACCGAACATAGCGCCAACCAAGTCCTCATTGACTCGTTTCAGATAACGTCCGTTCTCTGGCCCATTCCAAACCCAGCTGAACCCAAATTCCAAACAGTACTCATCCAGATTGTCTGCAACTTCTGCCGGAACCAGACACAGCATTGCCTCACTGTCGTGGCTGAGAATAACTTCTTTCATCCCAACATATTCCGTCTCATCCACAAAGACCATATCGCCCTCGTGGTATATCTCTATGATACATTCGCAATGCCCTCGATTTGCCGTAAGATAGCCACAGTATTTTGTCATGTTATAGCCATAGGTTTCATCCATGACGCAGAAGCCAAACTGCTGATACCGCTCAAAAAAGTCTTTCAAAAACATCTTCTCGCCTGTAAATGTACCAACATTCCCGGTAACACCCAGCAAATATACGAAACTAAAATCCCATCGAACGTCATGAAACTTCACATGGCCGTCAGGCTGCCGATAAGGGGCAGTTGTTTGAACCATTCCGGACTGCATACGCAAGGTAAGGTCGTCGCCGCTGACCTCAAAGGCGATCACATTCATATCGTGCAGGCTATATGGTGTTTTGATGTTATGACGAATTGTTTCTCTCATTGGCTGCTACCCCCAATTCATTGATTCTCATTTAATATCCACGGGAGCGTTACCCAAAACTCCAAATCAAAGTGAGGTGTTGGGAAGCCTGGTGCTCCGTAAGGGTAAGGTTCGTGGCAGCAGCGTACTTCGCCCCACTCCACAACCATACTTTTTGCGGTATCTTCATTCAGAATACGACCGGCAATACGATAGCTGAATTGGTATAAGTATCCATCGTCTTTTGGCATGATCTCACATACATAGGTGGCTTTCTCCGGTGCGATATTCAGTTCGTTCAAAATAGCATAAACTGTTTCATGAAGTTCTACTTCAAAATTCCAAAGATTTTTTCTCAACATTTCACGCACCACCTTTCATGTGAATTCAAGATATTTATATTATACTCGATAGAAGTAATACATTCAACATGGAAAGTATGAACATTTCAGAAAACAAGAACGCCACGGCAATCGCTCCAAGTTGGAGTAATCGCCGTGGCTTCTATCATCAACAATAAATCAATTCACTTAATACAATTTCTTCTGCTGCATTACGAATATTATTCATAGCACCCACCCATGCCATCTGGTCACGAGCTTTTAATGCTTCATTCACGCCCTGCCGTTCCTTCATTTGCAGGGTGAGCAGCTCCATTCTCTGATTAGCGGTATCATCTACCTCATTCAGATGCTTGATCAGTTCTCCGTCCAGCAAAAGTGTATTATACAGTACCTTATGATGTTCTTTCAGATGACGCAGACGCATTCTGCCGTATTTGCCGTAATGCGGTTCTTCTTCCGAGAGTGCGAAATCAGGATAATACATCCCATCAGCACCCAATGTATAGGTTCCGCCCATTTCTTCAAACAATGATTTCATTGAAATACCTCCAATCTGTTTACTTTTCCGCTACGCTATGTTATAATACCACATGACACATCACATATCAAGATAAGGAGGATATGAAATGCGGAAAAATGAAGACATCATAGCTATCTATTCCCGTAAGTCTAA
>CAMBLS010000119.1 GCA_945868485.1 uncultured Lachnospiraceae bacterium
TAACTGTAACAGTTTTATGCAGGAGGGTGTATGAGATACATTAAAAGACATGCTGAGACACTATTTCTACAATGGAAACAGACATGCAGGCAAAACTCACATAAACTTGCCTTACTTGTGACAGGGAGCAGACAGGTCGGAAAAACAACTGCGGTACAGCATTTTGCAAATGAACAATATAAAAATGTGATTTATGTTGATGTAAAAATCGATAGTAAACTTGCGATGTTGACCCGGTTATCTCATGACGATGTTTGCTCTGGCGTGGAGAACTATTGTGCTGCAAGAGGACTCACATTTTCGAATGATCAAAACACAGTAATTATTATTGATGAGGTACAGGAAAGCAAAGAATTATATGAGCGTATCCGTCTGTTTAATAGACAGTTGGATTGTGATCTGATTGTTACCGGAAGCAATCTTACAAAGGCTATCAACTATTTTCAACCGGTGGGAGATACACAGGAAATCAGAATGTTTCCGCTGTCTTTTGAAGAGTACTTAGATTATTATGGTGCATACGATTATTACTTGAGCCATTCTATTGAAACGATATGCAATGAGAAACTTGACTGGTTTCGGAATGTATATCAGGTTTATTGTATTGTAGGCGGTTTAAACTTATTAGGATAGCAAATGGGAAGAAGGAGATTGAATTGGATTATGATGTAGTAAGAAATAAAGTTATAGAAAAAAGGTGGAGTGGCAAGAAAAACGGAGATGCCTACACAAATGTTTATAACCAAATAAAACATATTACAGATCATATACAAGATAATGACTCGCCTTTACAGTGGTTACCCCTGGATTATATGACAGAAGACGAAATGGCAATGTTTGTATCAAATATAATGGATGGTACAGGTAGCCGGGAGATTTTAAATAATATAAAAAATAAGGGTTACAAAGCGGATTTACATGAGTTTATTGTTGATACCACAGATGAGTGGTCTGTTAATATGCTACGCAGGGAATTTCCGACTCTTGGGAATGAAAATATTCGAGAGTTAATTCCACAGTTGAGATTTGCGGTACGGGTTGATTGGTTTGAACATAATAGAAGAGCCAAGGAACTCATTTTAAGAATTAATAGTCAATCAATCGAGATAAAGAAAGCATTAAGATGGGAAGAACGAACAGCCCTGGTATTAGGAGTTGGAATACACAATCCTGATTATCTAGAAGCGTATATTGAGTTTGCAGAGGTAGCTGTGAGCGAACTGCTAATCTTTGAGATATTTTTAAATAATAATATCAAAGATAAAAGAAGACTATTGGATTTCTTGTGGTTGCATCTGAATAAATTTACAGATGACGATTTGAATGCCTGGGCAAATAAGAGATTTGATGTTTTAAAGAAGCTTCGAGAAGAACACGGAATGAGGGAGGATATGATAAATCTCATTTCAGAGTATTTCTTCAACTATATGAAGCGTAAATCGTTATATGAGGAAGAAGATAAAATTAATCAGGTGCTTATAGAGGAATTACATGATAAGGCCGAGCAATTTAATTATTTTGACAAAATAACTTTATATGATATTGGTCTGAAGCAACAGGTGTTATTAGGAGAGAAATCTTCTTCTTGGAAACAAAAGATTTATGAATCCTACAAGATAATAAAGAAGGCTCGCCAGCAAGGGAATGATTGGATTGGACAGCTGTCTGTGAGTGATTTGAGAGTGGTGTATAGAGAAACATTCCTTAGTAAACAGGATTATGATGAACGACAGTCCATGAGAATTGCGAGAGCAATGCTAAAAAAGGAAAAGACTATTACTTCTAAGCAATGGTTATTTTATAATATGAAAATGCGAAGAGGATATTTTTGTGAGTGGGGAATTACCGAGTGGTATGAAGACTATGTAAAAATAATGAATGTAATCAAACGTCAACTTTTACTTACATATAAATCAATAGATGACCAGGTTGCATATAAGTCAGTAGACAGAGTTGTTGGAGATTTTTGTGATCTGTTTTACCATTGGGAAGAGGCTTAAAAAATTCCTGAACTCATTCAATTACAGGATTTATAGGGTATGTTATCGTGGTAGTATCAAAATAGAAAGGTGGTACTAAACCATGAAGAAAGTTAAGACTGTAGATTTAAATTATGAGCCTGGTGATTTTTGTATAACACAGAAGCATCCTTACGGAGAAAAGGCCCACCGTAACAAAAGAGGAGCATATGTAAATCCGATTGGATTTGGTAATGCAACCGAAACCACATCATCCAAGTTCTGGTTAACTGTTGATACGGGAAAAGGCTATGCCAGAGTTCGCATCGACCGTTATTTCAAGGACAGGGGGAAAAAGTTGACTCCAAAGAGAAGAGAAAAGTTGGAAGATACGATGCCAGATAAGGTTAATATTTCACAGCTGGTTTCCATGTATGGCAATTCATATCTTGTAGTTGATGATAACGATATGGATGCTTGGAGTAAGGCAGCAGGCATTAAATAGGGAGGGAACGAAGTATGAACGGTCAGACAATCATGCTTCGTACTCTCTGTGATATGATGTGCCAAGACAATGAGGCATCAGACGATTTGATTGTGGAGAAAATCATGGCATTTCGTCAGATGATACCAAGAGAGCAGGGAGTGGTTCTAAACAAACTGCTCGATGATATCAATAACGCAGACAGCGAAGCAAAATATGAAGCCTTTGAGAAGGGATTTCTATTAGGATTACTTCTTGCGGCATAATAAAGTGGTGGGAGTCTGATTTTAGATTCCCACTATTATTTTGAAACTTTTTAGCACAAGGGGGTTGTGTTTTATTTTTGATTGTGATAATATCCATAGTAAGTATAAATGAAATTCTTTTGCAGCGGTTTTCATAGATGGTGGAATCCGTATGATGCGTCGGGGATTGAATTTAAGTTGAATGATATGAAATTAGTAGGACTCTATTTGTCGTACTTTCTTTGTGCAAACTTATTTTACTCTCTTGATGGATCAAGAGAGTTTTTTTGTACCCAAAATTATATATCAAGGAGGTACATTAGTATGTACGAAGTAAACGAAGAGTTAAAGGTAGCTATTGGAAAGGTAGAAGGAAAAGGAGAAACAACGGTTTCTACAGGTACAACGGGCGGTGGAAAATCAGCAGTTGAAGAGGCATCGGCTAGTCATCCAGTAACACAAAACTTATTAGCGGTTAGAGAAGCTTCTGGTAAAGGTAGCGTTACAAAAGCTAGTACAATTGTTACGGATTATGAAGCTATTCCCGAAGATAAGCTTATTATGACAGCAGAACTTCATCCGAAGACTGTTGCGGATTGCGGTGATGACAACGAGTTATTAGGGAATGTTTTGTACGCAGGGGCAAAAGATTATTTCAAAAATCCTGACAAAAATTTGTATAAAACAAAACTGTCAAAGTCTCTCACAAATTTGTTGGAACACCCTGCAAATGATTCATTGGGTTACAAGTTAAAGGATATCGGGGACGATAAGTTCAATACCCTGATGGAAGTTATTCTTAAGTTTGAAATTCCGCAAGTGATGATTATTTATAACGAAATGCTTGCAAAAACCACAAAGAAAGGTCAGAAAGGGGTTCGTACCTTTATTGAACTTTTATCTTCTAGGGAATCGTTTTCAAGTTATATAGAAGAATTTTGGAATCTTGTAATTGAGTTTATTAATCAAGAAGTTGAGGAATTGCGTGAGAAACTTGAAGAGAATGGTGCTGTGGTAGAAGAGCAAGCAGATGGCGGATATAGGTTTACTGCTGTTCTGGGCGAGGAAGATATCGATAGTGACATTACAGAGATTCTGCTGAAAAGTGAAGAAGGCTCGAAGGAATATTTGTTGTCAAATGTATCATTAATCTTCCGTGGTGCTGATTACATTTTTGATGTGGACAATAAGGATGCACTTACTGTTGCAGAGATTGACGGAGTGAAAATTCATTGTATTAGAATAATCGATACACAGGGGTTATTCCATGCTACGGGAGTGAAGGCTAAGGACGAGGCAGAGCGAATTGTAGATTTATTGTCCGAGTATCATAGTTCAAAATTATTATTGGTTGTCAATTCTTTTGTGACAGATACTGTAAAAGATGGATATGATGCAATTTCTATGATGCTGCAGGAAGTTAACAGAGACATCGAAGTATATATTTTGTTCACACATTGGGACGAGTATTTGAAAAGCTTTGCAAATCAGAGTGGTACAGTTAGTAGATTTAGCAGAAGAAGTAGTATTGATTGGGAGGAAAAATACAAAGAAGCATATAATGAGCAGCAGAAGGTGATTGACCGATTTAAGGACGCTGTGGCCACTAATACCTCAAAAAAGAAGCCTCATATTATTGATGTATATAGAGCAGCTATACTTTCCGAGGATGGGAATAAGATGGAGGACGTTTTGGATTATGAAGGGGTCCAGTACCCGGTTGCATTGAATTTACTTGTTTCTGATATGGTAAAGCAAGCTTCTATTACAGGTGGTAAGTATCGAGTTGTTGAGGGGATTGAGAATACGGTAAGTATTGATGCTTCTAAATTTGGTAAGCAGAATATTTCAGCACTTTATTCAAACCTTGTGAATGATTGTAAGAACTTGAAATTATATGCTTCAACGGTTAGAGCTTGTAATCGTAAATGGGTAAATGCCGGTAACATCCATAAATCGGATGTTGTGGCTAATGATTATGGTTTCCAGAACATTGAAACAAGCTTTGTACGAGAAATCAGAAATTACGCAATGAACTTTGTTATGGATTTAGAGTTGGACGCAAATTCTTATCTTTTAAACCAGGACGAGGAGGATAAATTCCTAGCAGATTTAATGTCTGAGTTAGTTTTACAGCAGAATGTTGGACGTGAAGTTGCTAAAATGATAGGAAGTGAATCATACACAGGCGGTTTTGTTCATGCTACAGGATTTAAATATCAATATGAGCGATTCACTGATATGATTCAGTATGCTCAAGACAATTACTTTATTGCAGATAAAATCTATTTTACAGCCAAGTTTGAGAGATGTCTAATTGAAGCAGCGAAGAAGTGTATCCGTGATTTTGTAGATTCCAAGTGTATAGTTGTCTACTAAGGCGGTGACTTGCTATGGAAAATTTCAGAATACAATCGAAGGATTTATGTGATAGTATGATGAATGATTATGTACAGAGCAAGCAGTATATAGACATGGAAGATCATGCTATTGCAAAGATGAAAAGTTTTAGGAATAGCTTAAATGATAGACAGCGTATTGAATTCAATCAAATCATGGATGAAGTAAATTGTATTGACTCACAATATGCCTATGAATGCTTTCGAGCTGGGGTGAGGGCTATCAGAAGTTTTGATAATTAAAAAAGAGCAGGAGTGGTTATTGTAACTACTCCTGCTTATTTTGAGGGTGTAAAAAATCTTGTGTCTTTGGAACGTGAATCTTTTTGATAAGAAATAGATATGTAAGGTTTTGCTGTCAAATTTATGAATCTTTTGTTGTCGAATCTAACTTTCTATTTACAGTATAACCATCTGATAAGATTTTATACATCCGTTTTGATTTTTTTGCATGACAAATAAGACATTGTATTGATTGCTTTTTTGTGGGCTCTGCCCACACCCGACCTCTGGAATAGAGTAGGGAAATTCTGGCAATAATACAAATGCCGACGGAATAGAAGGAAGCGGGAATGGTGAACTTTTAGAACAACACCATTCCTGCTTTTTCTTTTTTACAGGTAGTTTGTGATCCGTTCTCCATACAAGACCATTAGCTGATTCAGTACCTGATCCCAGTTCCGATATCTCTGTGTCTACTTTTTGACTACATTTTCACTGGCAAGGTATAGCATCTTCTCCAGAGCAGCATCGCTTGGAAATACACTTTTGGTTTTCGTGACCTTCCGGTATTGACGGTTCAATCCCTCGATAATGTTTGTCGTGTACATAATTCGCCTGATGTCATTTGAAAACTGGAAAAAGGAACTTACATCTTCCCAATTATTCTCCCAGTTGCTGATGGCATAGGGATATTTTTTTCCCCATTTCTCCTTGATATTTTCCAATTCTGTTAAAGCCGCCGTTTCATTGGGAGCATTATATACTGCCTTGAAATCAGAGGAAAACTTTTTCAGATCATTATAGTTTATATACTTGAAAGAATTGCGCAGCATATGGATGACACATCTTTGAATCTCTGCCTGCGGATAGACTGCCTGAATTGCTTCTTTGAAGCCCGGAAGCCCGTCTACACAAAAGAAAATAACATCTTGTACTCCACGGTTCTTCAGATCGTTGAGCATTCCAAGCCAGAACTTACTGGTTTCATTGGCTCCTACTGTGATGCTGAGGATATCCTTGTAACCATCCACTGTAACACCAAGAACGACATAAGCAGCCCGACTTAGGATTCTTCCATCCTCGCGGACTTTGTAATGAATACAGTCCATAAAGACAAACGGGTAAACCGGGTTCAAAGGACGTGACTGCCATTCCTTGACTTGGGGAAGAATCTTATCTGTAATCTTGCTGACCATTTCTGCTGACAAATCAATCCCATAAAGATCCTGAAGCTGGTCATGAATATCGCGTGTACTCATACCGCGGGCATACAAAGAGATTACTTTTTCTTCGATTCCAGAAATATCCCGCTGATATTTCGGAATCAATTTCGGCTCAAACTCTCCATTGTGGTCTCTTGGTACATCAATCTGAAATTCACTATACTGGCTTTTCAAGTTTTTTACAGAATGTCCGTTTCTTTTATTATCTGTCTGCAGATCTCCCTTTTGATTTTTTTCATAACCGAGAGTTGCGTCTATAAATGCTAAGAAGGTATCACAGGAACATCCACAAAGAAAAGGGATGAGTTTAATCGATTGATGAAAGACTGTGATGCCGGGAAGATTGACCTTGTACTGGTAAAGTCCATCAGCCGATTCGCAAGAGATACGGTTGATACGCTTAATGCCACAAGACACCTAAAGGATTTAGGAATTGATGTTTTCTTCGAGAGGGAAGGAATACATTCCATGTCCGGCGAGGGAGAACTGCTCCTTACACTTCTAGCTTCCTTTGCACAGGCAGAGGCAGAGAGCATTTCTGCAAATGAGAAATGGTCGGTTCAAAAACGCTTTGAAAGAGGAGAACCAAACACGGGTATCCTTTGCTTTGGTTATGATTGGAACCCTGAAACAAAGAGCCTTACCATCAACGAAGAGGAAGGTAAATGGGTCAAGTACATTTATGAGCAGTATCTTGCCGGGGCATCCATTAAAGGGCTGACCCTCGACCTAAAGGAAAAAGGTGTAAGGGGTAAGCGTGGAGATTTGATGGGAAGGACTACACTTCGCAGGATTCTTTCTACAGAAACCTATGTGGGAGATTTACTTCTTCAAAGATATTTCTCCCCGGAAATCCATAAGCCAAAGCTGAACGAAGGTGAGATGGAGCAGATACTTGTATCGAATGCCCATGAACCGCTTGTTAGCAGAGAAGATTATGCGAAGGTTCAGGAAAGGCTTAATAGAAGGGCAAAGGCAGCAGACAACCACGGATATGAAAAGACTTTCTTTGCAG
>CAMBLS010000120.1 GCA_945868485.1 uncultured Lachnospiraceae bacterium
TGATACGGATACCCTGCGACAGGCATTAGAAAAAATGGAGCACCACAGATATTCCGCAATTCCTGTAATTGGAGAGGCGGATGGACGATACATAGGAACACTGACAGAGGGGGATCTCCTTTGGTATATTAAGGATCAGGGAGATTTAAATTTAAGAGAAGCGGAAAATATTTCCATTATGGATGTAAAAAGAAATCGTGATAATGAGCCGGTGGAAGTAGATGTGAATATGGACAATCTCATCAGCAAGGCGATGAATCAGAACTTTGTGCCGGTTATTGATGACAGGGAGCGCTTTATCGGAATCATTACCAGAAAGGACATTATTCAATATTTGTCAAAGAAACTGGTAACTATGCAGCTGGAGGCTGGAGGAATGAGCATTCGGTAGTATGAGGTAAGGAGAAAGAAAATGTTTAATCAGCTTACACAAAAAGATATCAATGCCATGGAGGCAGAGATTGAAGAAAGAAAGCTTGTAATCAGACCGAAGCTCTTAGAAGCGGTAAAGGAGGCAAGAGCACAGGGAGATCTCAGCGAAAATTTTGAATATTATGCTGCAAAAAGAGAAAAAAACAAAAATGAAAGTCGTATCCGCTTTTTGGAGAGAATGATTAAGACTGCAGAAATCATTCCCGATGACTCTGCCGAGGATGAGATTGGTATGAACAATACAGTAGAAGTGGAGTTTGAAGAAGACGGTTCGATTGAGAGATATAAGATTGTTACAACCATGCGTGGAAATTCACTCGAAGGGTTAGTCAGTATTGAATCACCTATTGGAAAAGCCTTGATGGGACATAAAGTTGGAGATCGTGTTTATGTGGAGGTCAACAACACTTACGGTTATTACTTGATTGTGAAGTCCATAGAAAACACTGAGGATGATGGTAGCGATAAGATTAGAAGCTTTTAGATTTTTTTATCGGAAAAACTTACCATAATATTTTCATGAACACCGTTAATACTATGAACAAGATAAGTGATAAAGAAATCGCTTTGAACGGAGGAAACTTCAAGATAAGCGAGAGTAAAAAAGCTTATCTTGAAAATAATAACGGAGGTGAATGAAGATGGCAAGCAGCAAATCTAATAGAGTAGAAGTTCCTGAAGCTAAGGCAGCTATGGATCGTTTCAAAACAGAAGTTGCTTCTGAGCTTGGTGTTAACTTAAAAGAAGGTTATAACGGTGATTTAACATCCAAGGAAGCCGGTTCTATCGGTGGCGAAATGGTTCGTAGAATGATCAAGAAGCAAGAAGAAATGATGAAATAACCTGGAACGATAAAAGATGGCCCGTCTGCAATCAGCAGACGGGTCATTTTGTGTGCATATTTAATTTTCGCCATTCTTTAAATATTTTTTCAGCGGTATCCAGATCAGGTAAGCAAGAACGCTGCCAATCAAAGAGGTAATCAACTGTGTGATAGAAAAGGTGACTTTAGCAGTTGCCAGAACCTTAGGCAGCGCTTCGGGCTTGGGAAGATGTGATGCAATATTTCCTCCGAAGATGGGGAGGATAATCAGCACAATTACAATTCCCATGAAGGCAGCCTTTAAAACGGAGCCAACAGCCAAACCCACAGGAAGTTTCCATTTAAAATTCAACTTATTCTGGAAATACCATGTGCACACTGCCAAAACAGCGTTTCCAGCCATTACAGCGGGAAACATCAGTGGAATTGCCGCCATGATAGGTGATCCTGTAAAAAAGAAGGCTGTAATTGGAGCAATAATGCTGATAAGAAGACCGCTCCATAATCCCACTGCCAGTACTGCAATGATAATTGTAGTGTTTACAATGGGACCCGTAATATAAACGGAAACATTTTTAAAATACTGGCTTGCAATGCAGATTGCAAGTAACAATGCGGTTTGAACTAACTGTTTCGTTGAAAGCTTCATAGTAAGACCTCCGATATAATTTCTAATTATATTTTTGCCTGCATGGCTTTGGCGCTGATTCCTTTAATTCGGCCGAGCTTTCCAGAAAGAGTGCTGATCTGGTCTGAAGTTGCATCTACGATAACAGAGATAATATTTAAGGATTTTTCCCGATAGGGAACACCAATCCTTCCTATAATACAATCTGCATATTCGTGCAGCAATTCATTCACCTGTGCAGCAGCAGTTACATCCTGAATAAAAATTCCAATAATCGCTACTTTTTCTTCCATAAGATACCTCCCAAATAAAAAACCTTACCGGTTGTTCTGTCGGTAAGGCGGATGTCTTTACGTCAGGAAAACCTTTAGCTCAGAATCATATTACTGCTACAAAGACAGAAAGACTCCCTTTGCAGGCTGATAATAGTATAAAAGCAAAATAATAAAAAATCAAGAAAATAATGCGTGGCACAACAGTCTATGTTTCCTGTGAGGATGTAGTCAGTCGGCTCTGCTTTCGGTATTCTAAAGGGGCACAGTTCTCCTGACGTTTGAAGGTCTGAGAAAAGTAGCTGGGAGAGGAAAACCCTAGCATCCGGCTGATTAATGACAGGGAAAAGTCGGTGGTTTCCAACAGTTTGCGTCCCTCCTGAATCCGCTTGGAGTTCATGTAACTGATGGGAGAAACTCCGTATTCCTGAGTAAAGGCATGGACCATGTGATATTTACTGACATGGGCAACCTCAGCTAAACTATCCAATGAAAGATTTTCTCTATAATGATTATCGATGTGGCGTTTTACAGAGGCACACATCCGGCTGCCCTTTTTGGCGATCGGTGTCAGGGCGGCAGAAAAGTTGGTCTGACGGCTCACAAGAACAGTGAAAATTTCCATCAAATCATGACAAACTATCTCATATCCCGGTGCTTTGGTTTCGATTTCCTCCAGCATATATTGTAAATGAAACAAAATAGTATTTCTCACGGATTTAAAATTGATAATACAGAAGTGAGAATTGTCCTGTTCTTCTGTGACAGACAGCTCAAGACCTTCTATTCCAAGTACGATATATTTTAATGGATTAGAGTTGAGGCTTAGTTCGGTATGCAATACGTTAGGATTTACAATTACCAGATCATTTGCGGAAACGGGATAAACTTTATCTTCAATCTGAAACTGTCCAACACCTTCTGTAACATAAAAAAACTCAGAGCAATAGTGGGTGTGGGGATTGCTGTGCCAGTCACCACCATATTTTGCGGAGCTTACATAAAGAAGCCGGGCATTGCTCTGAGATGAAACATTTGACGGAAAATGAAAATCATATCTATTGGTACTCATGCTGCGCTTCCCCTTTCACACAATTTATATATATTGCTTTTTAAAATAAAAAATAAAAGCAATATTATTATATTATATTTTGATATAGGTTTCAAGTAACAATAATTGTAAAAAAAATAGCAATATCAAGGTTGAAGTGAAATGAAAAGTTGTTATACTAAAAAGATGGTAGCAAATAAATTATATTGTCTAATAAACGAGGGTATGTGAGAGAAGATGAGCGAAGTGATTAAGAAAAAAGGAAGAGTAACGATTCCTACAAATCTGGATGTGGTTCCAGAAACCATTGAGATTTTAAATCGATGGGGGGCAGATGCAATCCGTGATTGTGATGGTACAGAATTTCCGGAAGAATTAACAAAGGTAGGTGCCAAGATTTATTCTACCTACTATACCACAAGAAAGGATAACCAGTGGGCAAAGGCAAATCCGGATGAAGTACAACAGTGTTATATTATGACGGGATTTTACACTGCGACAGATGGTGATTTGGAAATTCCGTTAATGAAAGGCATTTCTGATGAACTGATGCAGGTAAATACCAGAGATGACAAAAAGCGCTGGTGGGAAGTGGTAGACCGTTCAACCGGGCAGGTGGTTTCGACAGATCAATGGGAATATATGGAGGAATCGGGCTGTGTGGTTATTCATAATCCTGAAAGGTTCCATGAATATACGGTAAGCTTTCTGGCATATCTGATCTGGGATCCGGTACATATGTACAATGCGGTTACAAACGAATGGACTGACTTTGAACATCAAATAACCTTTGATGTACGTCAGCCTAAGACTCATAAATATACGATGGAGCGTTTGCGGAAATTCTGTGAAGAACATCCTTATGTCAATGTGATTCGATATACAACATTCTTCCATCAGTTTACGTTGATGTTTGATGAATTGAAGAGGGAAAAATATGTTGACTGGTACGGTTACTCTGCATCGGTAAGCCCTTATATTCTGGAACAGTTCGAAAAGGAAGCAGGGTATAAATTCCGTCCGGAATATATTATCGATCAGGGCTATTATAACAACCAGTATCGCATCCCCAGCAAGGAATTTAAGGACTTCCAGGCATTCCAGAGAAGAGAAGTTGCAAAGCTTGCAAAAGAAATGGTGGATATCACTCATGAGTGTGGCAAAGAGGCAATGATGTTTTTAGGAGATCATTGGATTGGAACAGAGCCTTTCATGGAGGAGTTTGCCACCATAGGATTGGATGCAGTAGTAGGAAGCGTAGGAAATGGTTCTACCTTACGTCTGATTTCAGATATTTCTGGAGTGAAGTATACGGAAGGAAGATTTCTCCCGTATTTCTTCCCGGATACCTTCCATGAGGGTGGCGACCCGGTGAAGGAAGCAAAAGAAAACTGGGTAACAGCAAGACGCGCCATTTTAAGAAAGCCCATTGACCGAATCGGTTATGGTGGATACCTGAAACTGGCACTGGATTTTCCTGAGTTTATTGATTACGTGGAAAGTGTATGTGATGAATTCAGAGAGCTTTATGAAAATGCAAAAGGGACTACGCCACACTGCGTGAAAAAGGTTGCTGTATTAAACAGCTGGGGTAAAATCAGAAGCTGGGGCTGCCATATGGTACATCATGCATTATATCAGAAGCAGAACTACAGTTATGCAGGAATTATTGAGACATTAAGCGGAGCCCCATTTGATGTGTCCTTTATCTCCTTTGATGATATTAAAGAGAACCCTGAAATTTTGAGGAATCTGGATGTGATTATCAATGTAGGTGATGGCGATACTGCACATACCGGCGGATTTTTGTGGGAAGATGCTAAGGTTGTTTCAGCAATCAGAGAATTCGTTTATAACGGCGGTGGATTTATCGGTGTTGGAGAGCCCTCAGGTCATCAGTTCCAGGGTCATTACTTACAGTTGGCGAGTATCCTTGGCGTAGAGAAGGAAACAGGCTTTACTCTGAACTATGATAAATATAACTGGGAGGAGCATCCCGACCACTTTATCTTAGCTGACACTACAAAGCCGGTAGATTTCGGAGAGGGAAAGAAGAACATATTCGCATATGAAGGAACGGATATTCTGGTGCAGAGAGACAAGGAAGTGCAGATGGCAGTTAACTCCTTTGGCAAGGGACGCTCGGTTTACATCAGCGGTCTGCCTTACAGCTTTGAAAACAGCCGTATCCTGTATAGAAGTATTCTTTGGAGTGCACACAGTGAAGATGAGCTTAAGAAATGGTTCAGTGCAAACTTTAATGTTGAAGTGCATGCCTATGTAAAAAATGGCAAATATTGTGTAGTAAATAATACCTATGAACCACAGGATACTGTAGTATACCGTGGGGATGGCAGCAGCTTTGAGCTTCATATGGAAGCAAATGAAATTAAGTGGTATGAGATAGATGCAATTTAGCATGAACTAAGTATATGAACTGCCTGTTGTGATAGTCTCAGAAAGGACATCTCGGCAGGCAGTCTTTGTATTCAGGGAAGAGCAAGAATAAAAAACTGGTATTTTTTTGATGAGTGTGCTATAATCGTAAAATGACTGTGAGTGTGCCTGAAAATAATTTTATATATTAAGGACATATGATTATAAGGAGGACGTACCAGAATGAGCGTACAGGTTGAAAAACTGGAAAAGAACATGGCGAAGCTTACCATTGAAGTTTCAGCAGAAGAATTGGAAAAGGCATTACAGAATGCTTTCTTAAAGAACAAAAACAAGATCAGCGTTCCCGGTTTTAGAAAGGGTAAAGTACCCCGTCAGATGGTAGAAAAAATGTATGGACCGGAAATCTTTTATGAGGATGCTGCAAATGCACTGATTCCCGAAGCATACGAAAAGGCACTGGAAGAATGTGGAGAGGATATTGTATCTTCCCCTGTCATTGATGTGACCCAGATTGAAAAGGGTAAGCCCTTTATCTTTACAGCAGAGGTTGCACTTAAGCCTGAAGTAAAGCTTGGCAAGTACAAGGGAGTTAAGGTTGAGAAGGCAGACACTGCTGTAACGGACGAAGAAGTGGATGCAGAAATCAATAAAGAAAGAGAAAACAATGCAAGAAACATTGAAGTCACAGACAGAGCAGTAAAGGACGGAGATATGACAGTTCTTGACTTTGAAGGCTTTGTTGATGGTGTGGCTTTCGAAGGCGGAAAAGGAGAGAATTATCCTCTGACCATTGGTTCAGGTGCATTTATTCCCGGATTTGAAGAACAGCTTGTAGGTGCCGAAATTGGCAAGGAAGTAGAAGTCAATGTAACCTTCCCTGAAGATTATCAGGCAGAAGAATTAAAGGGTAAGGCAGCTGTATTTAAATGTACAATTAAGGAAATCAAGGAAAAAGAGCTTCCTGAGCTTGACGATGAATTTGCAAGTGAGGTTTCAGAATTTGATACTCTGGAAGAATACAAGGCAGATGTTAAGGCAAGACTGACAGAGAAGAAGGAAAAAGAAGCTAAGGATGCAAAGGAAGCAGCAGTTATTGAGGCAATTGTAAATGATTCCGAAATGGAAATTCCAGAGGCAATGCTGACAACACAGCAGAAGCAGATGGTAGACGAGTTTGCACAGAGAATTCAGATGCAGGGATTATCCATTGATCAGTACTTCCAGTTTACAGGCACTACCTATGACAAGATGATTGAACAGGTAAAGCCTCAGGCTGAAAAGAGAATTAAGTCCAGACTGGTTCTTGAAGCAATTGTAAAAGCTGAAAATATCGAAGCTTCTGAAGAGGATTATGAGGAAGAAATCAAGGTAATGGCAGAGGCTTACCAGATGGAAGCTGATAAGGTAAAGGAAATGCTTCCTGAAAAGAGCGTGGCTCAGATTAAAGAAGATATTGCAGTGAGAAAGGCCGCTGAATTTGCAGTTGCAAATGCAAAGGAAAAATAAAGAACATAAAAAAATTATTAATTCAAAAGCAAAAAGATTGCAAAAGAATGATGCATGAATTATGATGTCAATAATAAGTGACGGATGATTTGCAATGATGAGACGGTTTCCTGTGGCTTATGCTGCAGGAAACTTTTTCAAGATGAAATTGCAAAGGGACGTTTGACGAATAGGAGGATATGTCGATGAGTCTAGTGCCTTATGTCATTGAACAGACAAGTAGGGGAGAGCGTTCCTACGATATTTATTCAAGACTTTTGAAGGAAAGAATTATATTTTTAGGTGAAGAGGTAAATGAAACCACAGCAAGTCTGATTGTAGCCCAGATGCTGTTTTTGGAAGCGGAAGATACTGAGAAGGACATCCAGTTCTATATCAAT
>CAMBLS010000121.1 GCA_945868485.1 uncultured Lachnospiraceae bacterium
AATCATAGCTGCCCATATATAATTTAACATGGCAACTCCTTTACCCTTTTTCTTTATTTTATGATGCCTCTTAAGCAGTTATTATTATCTTATATTCGTCAAAGAAGTGCCTGATAGACATCTCTTTTACTGATTCCTCTGTCCAAAGCCACCTTCTTCATTGCTTCTTTTCTTTCTATGCCCTGATTTTCATATATTTTCATATGTTCCTCTATAGACAGCTTTTCCCACTCCTTTTGCTGCTCCTGCTTAAGAATACTTCTGTCAAATCCTTCTATTACAAGTACGTATTCACCCTTAGGCTCATTTTCCTTATAATGACTGATTGCAGCTTCAATGGTTGTGGGGAAGATCGTTTCAAAACGTTTCGTAAGCTCTCTGCATAAGGTAATCCGCCGTTCCCCTAAGGTCTCATAAAGCTCTGCAAGTGTCCGTTTCAGATGGTGTGGAGCCTCGTACAAAATTATTGTGCGGGTTTCCCGTTTAAGCTCCTCAAGGACATCTTTCTTTTCCCTCTTGTCCGAAGGCAAAAATCCTTCAAAACAGAACCTCCTGGTAGACAACCCAGAGAGCGTCAAGGCTGTAATACAGGCGCAACACCCTGGAAGCGAAGTAACCGCAATACCCGCTTGAAGGCATTTACCAACCAAAACCTCTCCGGGATCGGAAATTGCAGGTGTTCCTGCATCCGTAATCAAAGCGATATTTTTCCCGCTCTGAAGCCATTCTACAATCTGCTCAGCCTTTTCCACTTTATTATACTCATGATAACTGGTCATGGGCGTTTTAATCTTAAAATGATTTAAAAGCTTAATGCTGTTTCGGGTATCTTCCGCCGCAATCATATCTACTTCCCTCAAGGTATCTACTACCCTTGGAGTCATATCACTCAAATTGCCTATGGGAGTTGCACATAAATACAAGGTTCCTGCCATCGCTGCCATCTCCTGCTAGTATCCATAAATCTCATATATTTCATCCGTATACACACCTGGTTCCTTATAAACAACGAGGGGTTTCTCTACTGTCATTCGGGGTTTTCCTCCCCTGTTTGCCTCAATCAACACCATATTGGGCTCTTTATCCACAAAGGGATACACCAACTTCATCCTCTTTGGCTCCAGCCGGTATTGTCGGAGCAGCACAAGGATATCCACCAATCGGAAGGGTCTGTGTACCATAAAGAAATTACCACCCGGCTTAAGAAGTCTGCTGCTCTGACTGATCACATCCTCCAAAGTACACAATAGTTCATGTCTGGCAATTGCCTTAGGTGCATTTGGATTCGTAAGTCCATGATGCTCTGTCATATATGGTGGATTACATGTAACAACGTCAAAAGAAGCAGCGCCAAAGAGACTTTCTGCTTCCTTGATATCACCGGTTACAATTTCTATTTTTTTCTCCAGACCGTTCAGCTTTACACTACGGGCTGCCATATCAGCACTGTCCGGTTGAATTTCTAGGCCTGTAAGATGAGATGCCTTGGTTTTGGCTTCCATCAAAAGGGGAATGATTCCGGTCCCGGTTCCCAGATCCAGAACCCGATCGCCTTCCTTTGCCCTTGCAAATCCAGAAAGAAGCACCGCATCCATCCCGAAACAAAACCTGTCAGGATCCTGAATAATCCGATAATGATTCCTCTGCAGATCATCAATTCTTTCATTCTCTTTCAGGGACACTTCTACTTTCGGAAAATTTTCCATCCCTTATCCTCCGAAACGCCTAATTATCATCCAACTTGGATTTGGTTTCTTCCTTTTCCAACTTTTCCAGTTCCTTTAATTCTTCATCCTGCAAATCAACCTTATTATGCTTATGTCTGCGTTTGAAGCGAAGCTGCTCTACACGATATTCCTGAATTTCTTTTTCGTCTCCTACCTCTACAATTACCTTCACAAGCTGACGAAGTACATTTACACTATGCACTTCTCCTTTCAGTCCATCTTCTGTGGTCACATGATCTCCCACATTAGGCAGTCTCCTGTTTAGTTCCTCATAAGTTTCTTCCTCATGCTTTAGACAGCACATCAATCTTCCGCACACGCCGGAAATCTTGGTAGGATTTAAGGATAAATTCTGTTCTTTTGCCATCTTAATGGAAACGGGAACAAACTCAGATAAATGCCTGTGACAGCACAATTCCCTTCCGCAAATACCGATACCGCCTAAAATCTTAGTCTCATCTCTCACACCTATCTGGCGAAGTTCTATTCGGGTCTTAAACACTGCTGCCAGATCCTTCACAAGCTCCCTAAAGTCAATCCTTCCATCAGCCGTAAAATAGAACAATACTTTATTATTGTCAAAGGTATACTCTGCATCAATCAGCTTCATTTCAAGTCCATGCTTATGAATCTTTTCAAGACAGATCTTAAATGCTTCCTTCTCCTTCAACTTATTACCTGCTTCCTGCTCATCGTCCCTCTGGGTTGCAATCCGAAGCACCGGCTTTAGCGGCTGAATCACTTTATCATTCTCTACCTCTCTCGGATCTCCTACAACTGTACCATACTCGATACCTCTGGCAGTTTCTACAATTACATGATCGCCTCTCTTAATATTCAGCTTTCCGGGATCAAAAAAATAAATTTTTCCCGCTGTCCTGAAACGAACTCCTATTACCTTAATCATTAATCTATAAACCTCACTTAATTCTCTTTAATTGTAAGCAGCAAAAGTTCCATGGTCAGATCAAAATTTACGTTAGCATTCAGCCTTTGTTTTGATTTTTCCAATGCATCTATAATTAACTCGATGCCTTCATAGGTACTTCTGTCAGCCACCTTTCTAATATACTGTATTTCTTCCTTGAAAATCAAGTTATTTGCATCATGTGTTGCCTTAAACAGCAGTACATCACGATACCAGATGGAAAGAATGTCCAAGTAGTCATTCACATCAAACTTGTACTCATTAATTTTTTTGATTGCGGCAACCACCTCGTTTAACTCCATTTCATTAATGTACTTCAAAAGAGTAATTGCCTCTTCCTTTACCTTATCAAATTCCTCGCTGTTTGCAAGTAGCCTTGCTTTCCCTACATTGCCTCTTGCAAAGGCCACACATACATCAGCTTTGTAATCCGGAATTTCCATATTTTCCATCAGAAATTTCTTAATCTGACTATCCTTAACAGGCTTCATATTAAGAACTACACACCTACTTAAGATGGTAGGCAACAACGAATTGACATTGGTGGTAAGAATCAATATGACTGCATATTCCGGAGGCTCTTCCAGTGTCTTTAACAGCGCATTCTGCGCCTGAACTGTCATCTTCTCCCCTTCATTCATAATATAAATTTTCTTAGGACCGCTATATGGCTTAATCGCCACATCCCCATTGATTTGACTGCGAATATCATCCACGCCAATGGTACCCGGCTTTTCATGGGTCACAAAAATAATATCCGGATGATTACCACTTAATGCCTGTTTACAGGAATGACACTCCTGGCAGGGTTCCGCATCCTGTCTGCTTTCACATTGCAAAGCCATTGCAAATATTTTGGCAATAAACTCCTTTCCTGCACTTCTTTCCCCATTGATGATATATGCATGAGATACATTGTCAGTTCTGACAGCATTTTCCAGATGCTCTTTTAATTGCTCTTGTCCCACAATATCAGCAAATTTACTCATATACCCCTCTCCTCCTATGTCAGAATATCCAGAAGTAATCCTCTGATTTCACCTATTTTTGAAAGGATTGCAAGATGATCCTGCTCGTCCTTCATTAATTCCTTAGCAAGTTCATCCAGGTTTTCATCTACAAGTCGAATAATCCCATAAACCCTGTGTCTGCCCCTTCGATCCAAAAAGTTCTCACGTGAAAAAGAATGGGAACGGCTGACAATCTCATTCATGAATTCCTTTATCAGTCCACGATATCTCTTCATGTCCTTAATATCGCGCTTTTTCGCCAGCTTATCCCCCTGCATGGTAATCTCCTCCATCAGGGTTCCCAATCTTGCCTGCAGTTCCTGCTCTTCAATATGGCTGACCAATGTAAATTTGAATGCTCCGTCAGACTCCTTTACAGGCGCTGCCGACTCGGCCTGAACAACGGGCATTGTCTGATTTACTTTTATATCCACATTGATCACCCCCCTTATAAGCACCGTAATATGTTTATCATAAACTGTTTTGGATATATGATTTTATTTCTTCAAGGCATTGATCCAGATTATCATTAGAAAATCTTCTGGTTATACCTGCCTCTTTTATTTTTTCTTCCGAAAAATCCTCCGCATCTGCCAAGAAACGCCTGCACATTTCCTGATACTTGGGGTTTTCCTGCTGCATTTCACGCTCCAATGCGCGCTTTAGCCTGATACCATCATCCAGCTCCAACAGGATAGGCAAAACCTTTTCTCTCCCAAAATAGGCAGCCGTTTTTAAATAAGATTCTATTGTACCGATTACCAGGTAACTATTACGTTCCATATCAATACTGCCATCATCAACAGTAAAATACCGCCATAAACCATGACATGTATGGTAAATTCGAGCTTCAATCACTCTGCCTTCCGCTTCAATTGCTCTGTATCCGTCATCGTCTGTGAAATAATACTCTTCTCCCTCTTCCTCCCCCACACGAATAGGACGGGTGGTATAAAGTATCATTTTTTTCAGATTACCATCTTTCCACTCTAATAACCGTTTATATACAGTATCTTTTCCCGAGGAACTTTTCCCCATTAAGTATATCATTTTTCCCATGTGAATTAAACCTCTACAACACGAATCATGTTGGTTTTTCCTGATACGCCCAAAGGCACCCCTGCGGTAAGAACCACTTTATCTCCTTTTTTGATATATCCTGCCTCTTCTGCCGCACGAACTGCCTCATCGAACAAATCGTCTGCAGTACTTTCTCTGGCTATCCAAATCGGTATTACACCCCATGACAAACTTAACTGCCTGCAAATTCTAGGGCTGACACTACATGCAATAATTGGACATTGAGGTTTATATCTTGCAATCATTCCTGCTGTGAATCCAGAAATCGTTACGGTAATAATCGCTGCTGCCCTTAAATCCATGGCAGTAGTACAGGTGGCATGGGAAATAGCAGTCGTCACATCAAAATTATCAATATGCCCTCTGCGTTTCATTCTGCCATTATAATCAATATCCTGTTCTGTACGTTCGGCTATTTTGGCCATTGTCTTTACTGCTTCCACAGGATATAACCCAGCAGCACTTTCACCGGAAAGCATAATCGCTGTTGTTCCGTCATAAATTGCGTTTGCAATGTCAGTAGTCTCTGCCCTTGTAGGTCTTGGATTCTTAATCATAGACTCCAGCATCTGAGTTGCGGTAATAACATGCTTTCCCTGCGCTTCTGCCATCTTGATCATCTGCTTCTGCACCACAGGCACTTCCTCCATGGGAATTTCCACACCCATATCTCCTCTGGCTACCATAATTCCATCTGAAACTGTCAGAATTTCTTCCAGATTACGAATACCCTGCATATTTTCAATCTTTGCAATAATCTTCATATGACTATTGTGCTGATCCAGTATCTTTCTGACTTCCAGAATATCATCCTTACATCTTACAAAAGAAGCTGCCAGAAAATCAAATCCCATGTCACAGCCGAACATAATATCACTTTTGTCCACCTCACTGATATACGGCATGGACAGTGCTGCACCAGGAACATTCACTCCCTTGTGATTGGAAATGGGTCCACCATTTATTACGGTACATATAATATCGGTTTCTTCTATAGCATCCACAACCATTTCAATCAAACCATCATCAATTAAAATTGTTGTTCCTACAGAAATATCATTTTTTAAATTTTTATAGGTAATAGTAACCTTTTCGTTGTTACCCATAACCTCCTCTGTCGTAAGAATAAATTTCTGACCACCAATGAGCTCCGCTTTGCCACCTTCAATATCTTTCAGTCTGATTTCCGGTCCTTTGGTGTCAAGAAGCGTTGCTACCGGAAGTCCCAGTTCATTACTCACCTTAATTACACGGTCAAACTTCTTTTTATGTTCCTCATGAGTGCCATGAGAAAAATTGAAGCGGGCAACGTTCATGCCTGCAAGCATCAGTTCTCTTAATCTCTCTTCACTTTCACTGGCGGGTCCAATGGTACAAATAATTTTAGTTTTTCTCATCAAACTCTCCTTTTCCTTTAGGTGACCTTACCACCTTAATTTCATTTTCACAGACTCCCTGAACAGTATATCCACCATTCAGATATTCCTTAATTACATTAATCGCTTCCTGCTCTATAACTTCTCCTGGTATCAAAATTGGAATTCCCGGAGGATAAAGATTAATAAACTCTCTAGATATCTCCCCTCGTGCCTCATCCAGCTTTACTTTTTCATAAGAAGACAAATATGCCTCCCACAGCTCTGCTCTTTTCTTCGAATGTAATAAACAAAATCCCAGGTTGCCCCTGCTTATGATTCCTGATGAATTCGACCTAAAAGATAGCTCCCTGTCAATGGCAAGTAATGCTTGCAAAAGCCGCTCCAGGCCTTCCTTGTGATCCATCATGGTCAAAATCGCAACCACATAGTTTCCCGCTGCCATTTCCATCTCCAGATGGTACTTTTCACGCAGAATGCCAGAAAGCATCTGCCCGCTGATGACAGCATCCTTCACAGATATCATCAGTTTTCCTGGTTCTGTATACGGACACACCTGAATATGCTGGCAATTCTCTAAACCTTTCAGAAAATCTTCTCTCCATCTAAGAAGATTATCCAGCCTTGCAAATCCTTCTTCTTTTGTCAATCTTATCCCTTCGTCAATTCCTGCCATCAGCAGATAAGAAGGGCTGCTGGACTGATAAATCCGCAGATATTTTCTCAAAAGCTCACCATCAGTCAACTTCCCGTTTCTGTGTATCAACGCAGTCTGAGTTGGTGCAGGAAGTGTCTTGTGCACACTGTGAATTACAAAGTCGGCATTCTGTTTTACTGCGTTCTCAGGATATGCCGGATGTATTCCAAAATGTGCTCCATGAGCCTGATCCACTATCAGAGGAATACCATAGCCATGTGCTACTTGAGCAAGGGCCTCCACATCCGAACAAATACCGTCATAAGTGGGTGACGTAATCACAATTCCTGCAATCAGTTTATCTGCCTTTCCATTTCCCTCACCATCTTCTGAAAGAATTTCCCGTATCTTTTCATCTAAGCTTTCTGCCTTTATCTGCCCTGCAATTCCATAATCTTCAAGAATGTCAGGAAAAATATAATCCAGCTTAAGACGATTTAAAAAAGCCGCATGATATACGGCTTTATGGCAGTTTCTGGCAATAATCAATCTCTCTCCCCGCCCGGCAACTGCAGACACTGCACTTAAGATTCCCGCTGTACTTCCATTAACAAGAAAATAGGTTTCCTGCGAACCATAAAGCTTTGCTGCACGCTCCTGTGCCTCCGGCATGATTGACTCTGGCTGGTGGAGATTATCACCTCCAGCAATTGCTGTGATCTCCAGTG